>CAIRAS010000166.1 GCA_903876615.1 uncultured Holophagaceae bacterium | reverse complement strand
TAACGCCAGGCGCAGCGCCTCCACAGCAGCATCAGGGAGCATGGAGAGGTTCGCCACCGTGCGGTTCAGAACCCGCCCCTCCTGGCGGAAGGAATGACGTAGCAGGTGGGACCGGTAGACCTTATCACCGACTTTCTTGGTGATCGTGGCGACATGGACAGAGAGGTCTGACAGGCTCATGCGGACAAATATAGACCATTGCACCCATCAGTCAAGGCCTTTTTCTGTCTACATCGTGCAGGCTGAAATCACTTCAAACCAAGACCACCACTGCGTCTATCCATGAAATTCATATGGAACTTCAGACCGGGGCACGGGCAGGTCCTGCACGGAGATGAAGATGTCCTCTTTCATGGGCCGATAGTTCCTCTCTTGGGGAGCCGTTCAGACACGTGCTCACGGGGTCTGGCAGGACTGAATGAAAAGAAAACCACGCTCGCAGAGAAAGGACGAGAAGGCGGAGGGGCGCAGAGGGACGCGGGTGTGGAACAGTGCCCCCAACCGGCTTTTTCAGTGATCCCCTTCATCTCCTTTATCCCTGTTCCTTTGCTTTTTTTTAAAACAGGGATGCAGGGGATGAAGGGGATAAAGCAGAACGGATCAAAGCAGGTCCGCCAGAGCCTTGTCCGCGGTGGGAAAGCGGAACTGAAAGCCCTGTGCGAGGACCCGGGTGGGCTTCACGAAGGCGCCCTGCAGCAGCAGAGCCTCGGCGAGCTCGCCCAGCACCAGCTTGGTGGCCGCGGCGGTGAGGAAGCCGGGCACCGGCAGTAGCGGCCGGTGCAGCCGCTGGGCGAGGGCACGGGTGAAGGCCTCGTTGGAGAGCGGCTTTGGGGCCGTGCCGTTGAAGGCGCCGCGCCAGGCCGGATTCCGCGCCGCCTCCACGAACAGGGCCACCAGATCGTCCAGGTGGATCCAGCTGAGCCCCTGGGTGCCGCGGCCCAGCTTGCAGCCCTGGAACCACCGTACAGGCAGGGCCATCTTGGGCAGGGCGCCGCCCTCTTTGGCCAGCACCACGCCGACGCGGACCAGGGCAACCCGGACCCCGAAGGCCGCCGCCGCCATGGCCTCGACCTCCCAGGCGCGGCAGACCTCCGCCAGGAACCCCATCCCCGAGTCCGAGGTCTCGTCCACAGGTTCCTGGTCCGCGGGGACGTAGAACCCGATGGCCGAGGCGTTCACCAGGGCGGCGGGGGGCTGGGGGCAGGCCTGCATGGCCTCCACCAGCCGTTGGGTGGTCTCGACCCGGCTGGCCAGGAGAACGGCCTTGCGGGCCGCGCTCCAGCGCTTGTCCGCGATGCCCTCGCCCGCCAGGTTGATGACCGCATCGGCCCCGTTCAGCGTGGCGGCCAGGTCCTCCCAGCCCCGCGCCGTGGCGCCCGCGGGCAGCCCTCCGCGACCTGGATTCCGGGTCAGCACTGTCACGTCGGTGCCCAGGTCCAGCAGCGCCCGCACCAGGGGTCGCCCCACCAGGCCCGTGCCTCCGGCCACCACCACCCGTTTCAGCTCTGTCGTTGCCATGCCCTGCTCCCGGTCCCGTGCGTCTCATTCTGCCGATACCCCTCTGATGATCCCAGCCGGCGAAGCGTTGGCCCAGATAAAGGCTCATCCGGAATATTGGCCGGGCCCCCTGCAATCCCGGGGCGGGGATGCGAACATGGGGGCTACGGGAACCCCATGAACGCACTGAACCGACAGTTTGAGCTCATCCGCCAGTCCGCCACCGTGGCCATGGCGGACCGGATCCTGGCGCTGAAAGCCAGCGGGCAGCCCATCATCGGGCTCCAGGTCGGAGACCCTGACTTCGGAACACCACCGGCCGTCCTGGAGGCCGCCACCCGGGCCCTGCAGGCCGGCCTGACCCACTACGGGCCCTCCAGCGGCACCCTGGAGCTGCGGCAGGCCATCGCCGCCAAGCTGCGGCGGGACGAAGGCGTGGCCTACGATCCGGCGGCCGAGATCCTGGTCACCCACGGCGGCATCCACGCCTACTACACCGCCCTGCAGGCCATCCTGAACCCCGGCGATGACGTTTTGATCCCCGACCCCACCTGGGCCACCCACGCCAACATGGTGGTGATGCTGCGCGGGAACACGGTGCGGGTGCCCGCGCCGGCCGAGTGCGGGTTCATCCCCCCGCTGGATGCCTGGGAGAAGGCACTCACCCCGAAGACCCGCGCCATCGTCCTGAACTACCCCTCCAACCCCACCGGCGCCTATCCGTCGCGGGACTACCTGGAGCAGCTGCAGGCCTTCGCCCAGGCCCATGACCTGTGGGTCGTCAGCGACGAGGTCTACGGGAGCCTCTACTACGGCGAGCGTCCCACCAGCGCCGCGGCCCTGCCGGGGGCCAAGGACCGGACCCTGATCGTCAACAGCCTGTCCAAGACCTACGCCATGACCGGCTGGCGGGTGGGCTTCCTGGCTGCTCCGGCGCCCGTCATCGCCAACGCCCTGAAGGCGAGCCAGAACTCCATCACCTGCGTGGCGCCCTTCGTCCAGAAGGCTGCGGCCTTCGCCCTCCTGGACCCGGAGGTCCAGGAGGCCACGGCCCAGATGCGCAGCGCCTACGCGAAGCGCCGGAGTCTGGTCCTGGACCTCGCCCGGGAGCTGGGCAGCGCCAAGATCCTCGTGCCGGCGCCCATGGGGGCCTTCTACTTCTTCCTGGATGTCCGCCCACTGCGGCGTTCGTCGGTCGAGGTCTGCGAGAGCATCCTGGAGCAGGCGCAGGTGGGCCTGGTGCCCGGCTCCGCCTTCGGCGCCCAGGGCGAAGGCTTCGTGCGCATGACCATTGCCGCCTCCGATGAGGACGTGGCCGCGGGCTTCCGGCAGATCATCGGGTGGGCCGAAGGGGAGAGCAGATGAAGATCGCATTCCAAGGCGAGCCCGGTGCCTACTCCGAGCAGGCGCTGCTGGCCCACTTCGGCGAGGTCGAGACGCTGCCCTGCGAGTCCTTCGAGGGGGTCTTCGAGGCGGTCCGTGCCGGGGCCTGCGACGCGGCCATGGTGCCCATCGAGAACTCCCTCGCAGGCAGCATCCACCAGAACTACGACCTGCTCCTGAGGCATGACCTGGTGATCGTCGGAGAAGGCTCCCTGCGCGTCCGCCACTGCCTGATCGCCCTGCCCGGCGTGAAGCAGAGCGAGATCCGCAAGGCCCGCAGCCATCCCCAGGCTCTGGGCCAGTGCGCGGGCTACCTGCAGCGCCACGGCATCATCGCAGAGCAGGCCTTCGACACCGCCGGCAGCGTGCGGCTGCTCAAGGAGTCCGGCGCCCGGGACACCGCAGCCATCGCCTCCCGGCGGGCGGCGGAGCTGAACGGGATGCAGATCCTCGAGGAAGGCATCGAGGACGACCCCGAGAACTTCACGCGCTTCCTGGCCATCCAGCGGGAGCCGAAGGCCTTCCAGGGTGAGGCCAAGACCTCCATCGTGTTCACCCTCAAGAACCAGCCGGGGGCGCTGTTCAAGGCCATGAGCGTGTTCGCCCTGCGGGACATCGACCTCACCAAGATCGAGTCCCGTCCCCTGCAGGGGAGCCCCTGGGAATACCTCTTCTACGTGGATCTCATCGGCGACACCCGCGAGGAGACCGTCCGCCGCGCCCTGGATCACCTGGGCGAATACGCCACCATGCTGCGGGTGCTGGGGTCGTATCCCCGGTTCCAGCGGTAGGTTTTCTAAAAAGATCGATCCACAGATTACGCAGATTACACAGATTTCGAAGTTGGGTCTGGAGCTGCGCTCAGGTTGCTCCCAAACCCAATCTGTGGAATCTGTGCAATCTGTGGATCCCTATTTGCTCTTGAATTCTTGATGCCGGGTCTCGCTGATACCCAGGTAGGCTTGGATGTGGCTTTGAGTCCCGTGGACTCCTTCCGCCGAGGCGACCATGCGCTACCTCCTGACGAACCTGCCCTTGAACCTGGGCGAGGAAGCGCTGGACTTGGCCCTGCCCCTGGCCCGGACCCTGGGGGGTGCGGCGAGTGACTATGCGGGCGTGGTACTGGAGCGGCGCAGCCTGGACGCGCGGCACAAGGGGTCGATCCGATTCCTGACGGCCCTGAGCTTCGAGAGCGCCTTACCCCTGGCCTGCGGCCCGCTGCCGGGGGGGCTGAAGCTGGAACCGGCGCCGGAAGTGGTGGCCCATGCGGTGGCCCCCGTCCCGCGGCGGCCCCGGGTGGTGGTGGTGGGCAGCGGACCCGCCGGCACCTTCTGTGCCCTGCGCCTGCTGGACTACGGCATCGAGCCCATCGTGCTGGAACGCGGCCCCGCCATGGGCGAGCGGGTGAAGGCCGTCTCGGGCCTGTGGCAGGACGGGGTCCTGGACCCCGAGGCCAACGCCCAGTTCGGGGAGGGCGGGGCGGGCACCTTCAGTGACGGCAAGCTCACCACGCGCATCGGCCACCCGGCCACGCGCTACGTCCTGGAGGCCTTCGTGCGCTTCGGCGCGAACCCCCGCATCCTCTACCTGGCCAAGCCCCATGTGGGCACGGATGTGATCCGGCGCTGCGCGGTGCTCATCCGCAAGGACGCCGAGGCCCGGGGGGCGCAGTACCGGTTCCGGGCCCGGCTGGTGGATGTCCGCTTCGACGACCAGGGACGCGTCTGCGCGGCCGTGCTGGACAGCGGCGAGGAGCTGCCCTGCGAGGCCCTGGTACTGGCCCCGGGGCACAGCGCCCGGGACACCTTCGAGATGCTGCACCGCCGGGGCGTGGCCCTGAGGCAGAAACCCTTCGCCATGGGCGTCCGGGTGGAGCACCCCCAGGAACTCATCGACCGCTCCCAGTATGGCCCCGGCGCCGGGCATCCCTCCCTGCCTGCGGCGGACTACCGGCTGGTCTGCAACTTCGGCCTGAACCGTGCCGCCTACAGCTTCTGCATGTGCCCCGGCGGCGAGGTCATCCAGTGCGCCAGCGAGCCCGGCGGTGTGGTGGTGAACGGCATGAGCCTGGAGAAGCGCGACTCGGGCTTCGCCAACTCAGGGCTGGTGGCCAAGGTGGGCACCGCGGACTTCGGCAGCGAGCACCCCCTGGGCGGCATGTATTTCCAGCGGAAGTGGGAGCAGGCGGCCTTCCGGGCGGCGGGGGAGACCTACGGCGCCCCGGCCATGGCCGTGCAGGACTTCCTCAGGGGTCGCGCCACGGGCCGGCTGCCGCGCACCAGCTTCCGCCCCTTCGCGGTGGCGGCGGACCTCCGCACCTGCCTGCCGGACTTCGTCCAGGAACAGCTGGCCGGGGCCCTGCCGGTCTTCGACCAGAAGCTGCACGGCTTCGCGAGCCGTGAGGCCATCCTGCTGGGCATCGAGAGCCGCACCAGCAGCCCGCTCCAGCTGCTCCGGGGCGAGGATGGCCAGTCCGTGTCCCACCCAGGCCTCTACCCCTGCGGCGAGGGCGCGGGTTTCGCCGGGGGCATCACCTCCGCCGCCGTGGATGGCATCCGCGTGGCCGAGTGGATCGCCCAGGCCGCCGGCGCCCCTGAGTTCCAGCCCTTCGCCAAAGCCGCCCGCGCCGGGGACCTGGCTACGGAATACTGAACCTTGGTAGATCATGCCCTGGTCGAAAATAAGCTATGGTAGGCCTTGCACCGAAAGAGCAGGACATCCATCCCGGAGGAACCATGTTCGAATCCGCGGAACTCGGCCACAAGCTGGAGAAGGAAGTCTGGGACCGGGAGCTGCCGGCCCTGCGGGAGGCCCTGCTGGACGCGCAGTTCGACCTGGCCGCGGCGAAGTTCCCGGTGGTGATCCTGGTGGCGGGCGTGGATGGCGCCGGCAAGAGCGAGACCGTGAACACCCTCAACGAATGGCTGGATCCCCGCCACATCCAGACCCACGGCCTCGACGTGCCCTCGGACGAGGAGCGCGAGCGGCCCCACATGTGGCGCTACTGGCGCATGCTGCCGCCCAAGGGGAAGATCGGCATCTTCGATGGCTCCTGGTACACCTGGCCCATCCTCGAGCGCACCTCGGGTCGCATCAAGACCTCGGAGCTGGACCAGGACATGGCCCGCGTAGCCCGCTTCGAGCAGATGCTCATCCAGGAGGGCGCCCTGGTCCTGAAGTTCTGGATGCACCTCAGCAAGGATGCCCAGAAGAAGCGCCTGAAGCTGCTGGAGAAGGACCCCAAGACCCGCTGGCGGGTGACGCCCCGGGACTGGAAGCACTTCGAGCTCTACGACACCTTCCGGCAAGTGTCTGAGCGGGCCCTGCGCGCCACCAGCACTGCCGCCTCACCCTGGATCGTGGTGGAGGCCTCGGACTGGCGCTACCAGCGGCTCACAGTGGGCAAGCTCCTGCTGGAGAAGCTGCGCGCCCGCCTCGACAACCCCGCGCCGCCGCTGCCGCCACCCGCGCCGCAGCCGGTGGCGAGCCTCGACGAGATGAACGTCCTCAGGGCCCTGAATCTCACCCGGACCCTGGAGAAGAAGGACTACGAAGCGGAGCTGCTCGACCTGCAGGGACGCCTGAACCTCCTGACCCGGCACAAGAACTTCAAGAAGCACTCGATTGTGCTGGTCTTCGAGGGCGTGGACGCGGCGGGGAAGGGCGGCGGCATCCGGCGCATCACCCAGGCCCTGGACGCCCGGACCTACCACATCCAGCCCGTGGCCGCGCCCACCGAGGAGGAGCGCGCCCAGCCCTACCTCTGGCGCTTCTGGCGGCACCTGCCCCGGCG
>CAIRAS010000165.1 GCA_903876615.1 uncultured Holophagaceae bacterium | reverse complement strand
GCAGGTGCTCCAGGAACAGCACGACCGGGAGGACTTCTCGCCCCGGGGCTTCCAGGAGGCCACCGCGCGGCTCAACCGGGCCGCGGCCCTGCCGATGGCTAAGGTGCTGGTGGACCGGGAGCCCCTGATCCTGCTGCTCACCGAGAAGGAGGACTTCGCCCTGCGCCTCGGCGAGGCCCTGAGCCGCAAGTTTGGTCTCGCCGTGCTGGACCACATCAAGGGGCCCGTGAAGGCACAGCTCCCTGGCATCGCCGGTGCCGACGACTCCTGGGGCCGTGTGCGCATGGTCCTGATCCACAACCAGCTGCGCCTGGCCAGCCCGCTCGAGCTCTGCCGACAGCTGGTGGAGCAGGAGGGTTGTCCCGTTCCGGTGATCCTCGTCGGTACGGAAGAGGACGAAGCCAAGAAGCGGCATCACGCCATCACCGCAGGTGCCGTGGACTACGTGGCCGTGGAGCCCTTCCGGATTCTCGCCATCCTGCGTCGGCTGGACGACACCTTGAGGTTGTTCGAGGGGACGTGAGGGGGGCTATCAGCTATCTGCTCTCGGTCAAGAAGGCCCCGGCACACCTCATCGCTGGGATGGATGCTTTAGCTGATCGCTGATAGCGACCTCACCGCAGCTTCACATCCCGTCCCCGCCAGTGGTTCACGCCCCGCAGGCGGTCCCAGAGCGCCCAGGCGGTGCCGAGGGCGAAGACCACGGAGGTCAGGGGCCAGAGGGCCCAGAGCAGGTCCATGGGGCGCTTGGTGAGCCGCTGCTGGGCATCCCCGGCCAGGACTGGGACCAGCAGCCAGAGCAGGAGGGCCAGGCCGGGATGGCCGGCGAAGGGGAGCCAGGCCGGGGCCAGGCCCACGGCCAGCACCAGGGGCAGGGCCGGCGGGAGCAGCCCCCAGGCGGGCAGGGCGGCGGCGTTCTTCCGCATGGCGCGCACCAGCGCACCGAGGCCGTGGTACATCCGCAGGTGCAGGTCGGGGCCGCCCCGGGCCACCCGGTTCACGAACCCCGCGCGCTTCACGCGGCGGGCCAGCATCATGTCGTCGATGGCCTCCAGCGGCACGGCGGCATGGCCGCCCACGGCGTCGTAGGCCGCGCGGCGCACCAGCGTGAAGGCGCCTACGCCGCAGAAGGCCGGATGGCGGGGATTGGGCACCTGGTGGGGCGGCACCGCCAGCAGGAAGGCCGAGGCCGCCATGGGCAGGATGATGCGCTCGCCGGGGCTCACGGCGTCCACGGCGGGCACCAGGGCCAGGATGTCCGTGGGGGCCTGCTCCAGGGCGTGGGCCACGGCTCGGCTCAGCAGCGTGGGCGCCGCCTGCACGTCCGCGTCCACGAAGAGCAGCCAGTCCGCGGCCGTGGCCTCGGGCTGGCAGCTGGCCAGCGCCAGGGCGTGGTTCTTCCCCAGCCACCCGGGCGGCAGGTGCTCATTGCGCAGGACCCGCAGGCGCTCGGGCCGGGCGGTTGCGCGGGCCTGCAGGAGCTCCGTGCTGCCATCCGTGGAGCCGTCGTCCACCACGAGGATGTGCAGGCGCGGATAGTCCTGGGCCAGCCAGGAGTCCAGGGCCGCACCGACCTCCGCCACCTCGTCCCGCACGGGGATGCAGAGGCACACCGAAGGGGGCTCGGCGGGCAGGGCGAGGTCCCGGGCCAGTGGCAGCAGGCGGGACCAGTGGCGGCGCAGGAGGGCCAGTGCCGCCAGGACCACGCCGGTCGAACCCCAGGATGCCACTTCGAGCCACGTCATCACTCAGCCTAGCGTGGGATCATGTGGGGACCGAGGTGACCGATGTTCCTGGCCTTCCTGGCCCATGATCCGCTGGCGGGGACGCTCATGCTGCTGGCGCTGCTCTGGCTCTCGGCGAAGGTGGGTGGGGAGCTGGCGGTGCGCCTGCGGCTGCCCGCCGTCACGGGCGAGCTGGCCGTGGGGCTGGCCCTCACGGCCCTGCACCGGACCTGGGCCTGGTTCCCGGCGGTGGGGGCCTCCTCTGAGGCGGAGCTGCTTGGTGGCCTGGGTGTGGTGGTGCTCATGTTCGCCGTGGGCCTGGAGTCCTCGGTGCCGCAGATGATGAAAGTGGGGCTGGCCTCCCTTCGCGTGGCGCTCCTTGGGGTGGTGGCGCCCATGGCCGCGGGGCTGGCGGGGGCCTGGCTGCTGCTGCCGGCGGGTTCGCCCTTCGTCCTGGATCTCTTCATTGGCGCCTGCCTCTGCGCCACCAGCATCGGCATCTCCGCGCAGGTGCTGCGGGAGAAGGGGGCTTCGGAGTCCATCGAGGGCCGCGTCATCGTCGGTGCCGCCGTGGTGGACGACGTGCTGGGCCTGCTGGTGCTGGTGGCCGTGTCGGGCATGGTGGGCTCCGCTGCGGGCGGGCTCGGCTCCGGCTTGGTGCGGACCCTGGCCCTCGCCCTGGGCTTCCTGGCCGCGGCGCTCACCCTGGGCCGCCTGGCCACGCCCCGGCTCTTCCGGCTCGCCAGCCGCTTCCGGGGTGAGCAGGTGCTGCTGCCCCTGGGCCTGGGCTTCGCCTTCCTGCTGGCCTGGCTGGGCAGCCTCGCGGGGCTGGCTTCCATCGTGGGCGCCTATGCCGCCGGCCTCATCCTGGAACCTGCGCACATCGAGGACCTGGAGCGCCGGGAGCAGCACACCCTGGAGGAGCTGGTGCACCCCCTGGTGACCGTGCTCTCGCCGCTCTTCTTCGTGCTCATGGGTGCGAAGGTGGATCTGGTGGCTCTGTTCAAGCCTGCGACCCTAGGCTTGGCCGCCGTGCTCGCGGTGCTTGGGGTCTGCGGGAAATACGTCGCCGGCTTCGGCGGGGGCCGCGGCACCCGGGCCGCCGTGATTGGCTGGGGCATGGTGCCCCGGGGCGAGGTCGGCCTCATCTTCGTCGCGGCCGGGGCCCAACTGCATATGAATGGCGTGCCGCTGCTCAGCCCTGAAGTCCAGGCCGGCATCATCGGGGCCCTGCTGATCACCACCGTGGCAGGCCCCGTGGGACTGGGCTGGGCGCTGCGGCGCGGCCAGCAGGTACCTGGTGAAATCCCCGGATAAGTATGTAATAACACCTATTCAAGTAGGTGATCAAGCGTATGGAGCCTGGACCGGGCTCGCCTTAGCCTTCAGAGGTGGTCGCGAAGTCCGGAAGAACGTCCGGGTGGCCGCGAGCTGAGGAGGAAGTGGTCATGGGGGAATCGAGGCCTTTGGGCATCCTGGTGTTTGATGCTGCCGGTGCGCTGCTCCGGTACAGCAAGGAAGCGGCTGGGCTGACGGGCTACCCCTCCGAGGAGGTGGCGAGCCAGGAGGCCTGGTGCGAGCGCCTGTTCCCCGACACGGTGAGCCGGGCGATCGTGAAGTCGGCGCTCCATGAGATGGCTGCCGAGATTCCTGAAGGCCAGTCCCGCTCCTTCGAGTTCTCGCTCCCCTTCAGGACTGCCGCCGGCCAGATGAAGGATGGGCAGTTCACCATCGCCGTGACCTGGAACACCGGGGAGAACCCCGAGCCGCTCTTCCTGATCAGCATTCTCGAAAAGGTGACCGGGAAGCCCTCCCGTCCGGCCGCCGACACCCGGGACGTCCTCGGCCAGGCCCTTGGCATGATCCATCTGGCCCATGAGAACGTGGCGGCCATCGTGGAGGAAAGCCAGGACCGCGTCATCGCCGCGACCAACCGGATCCGCGGGGACCAGGTGGCCATGTCCCACCAGTGGGACGAGCTGTTCCAGGAGGCCTTCGCGCTGGCCCGGATCCGGGACCAGGTCGAGGTCATCCGGGAGTCGGTCGGCATCGCCTATGAGTCCTCCCGCTCCGACGTCCAGCAGGCGGACCCCGACCGTCCGCTCATGGGCGTGGCCGTCGGCAAGCCCGTGGCCCTTCCCTTGGGACTCAGCCTCCACAAGCTCGAACGCTTCTGGATCCTGAGCACTCTCCAGGCGCTCCACGGCAATCGCAGCGACTGTGCGCGCCACCTGGACATCGCCTTGCGCACGGTCCGCAACAAGCTCGGCGAGTACAAGACCGCTGGCTTCAAGATTCCCTCCTCCGCCCGGGGGCGCAGGGTAAAGGGCCAGGCCGTGGCCTGATTGGGAAGAAAAGAACAGCCAAGGTCCGCAGTCTTGCGTAAGTAAGTGGGGCTGAATATGGGTTATAGTCGTCCGATGAAGGAGTCTGGATGACCCCCAGTGCTGATCCAACGCCCTCAATGCCCGGGAAACACGGCGCCGAACTCCAGGCGTCCATCCTCTTTGTGGATGACGATCCTCTGATCCTCAAGAGCATGCGGCGGTTGTTCAGCGAGCATTACCTGGTGCAGACAGCCCAGTCGGGCCAGGAAGCCTTGGCCCTCCTGGCCAAAGGCCCCCAGCCGGCCGTGGCCGTGGTGGATCACCAGATGCCGGGGATGTCGGGAATCGATGTGCTCCGGGGCCTTCGGCAGGACTATCCCGATACGGTCAGGATCATGCTCACGGGGCAGGCGGACCTCCCCGTGGCCATGGATGCGGTCAACCGGGGCCAGGTCTTCCGTTTCCTCACCAAGCCCGTGGACGTCCCCAGCCTCCAGCAGATGGTGGCCGAGTCCATGGAGGCCTTCCAGCAACGGCACGAAGAGAACCGCCTCGTGGCCCAGGCCATGGCCCTGGGCCGGGCTGACGGACCTGGCCGGGAGGCCTCGGCGCTGCAGCAGCTGCTCGAAGCCAGGCTGACGGCCCGGGAGATGGATGTGCTCCGGCTCATCGGTCAGGGGCGGGCCTCCAAGGAGATCGGTCCCCGGCTCGGGATCAGCCCCCGGACGGTCGATGTGCACCGGAGTCACATTCTTGAGAAGCTCACCCTGCACAATTCGACCTCCCTGGTTCGCGTCGCGGTCAAGGCAGGCCTGGTCTGACAGGGGCCTGAGCGCCCCGGGTCCCTCTTGGTAACTACGCAATCAAGCGTATGAAGAGTAAAGCTGATTCGGACGATAGTAGCTGTAGCCCCTTCGCGGGGGTGCCGTCTGCTGTCTCCGGTGCTTCTACCGTGGGGCTTCCGATTGTGGCCATCCTCAGACTCGTCTGGAACCGGCCGATAAATGTTCCGTGAGGTTGGACCGTGAAAACCATCGCCCGCTGGCTCTCTGGACTTCTGATCGGCATGGCCGTGCCGATCGCCTCGCTGCACGGGCAGGCCCCGGCGGAATCCTTCAAGGTGGGCGTCGCACCGCACACCAGCGCACGCTTCATCCTGGAGCAGTACCAGCCGCTGCGGACCTATCTGACCAAGGCCCTGGGCGTCGAGGTGGAGATCGTGACGGCGCCGGACTTCACGGAGTTTGCGCGGCAGGCGGTCGGCCAGAAATACGACATCGCCATCACCACCGGCCACCAGGCGCGGATGCTGCAAATGGATGCCGGCTATCTGCCCCTCCTGACCTACAAGGCCGACTTCAAGGCCCTCGTCGTCGTCAGGACTGATTCGGGGATCAAAGACGCCGCCGACCTGAAGGGCAAGACCGTCATCGGGCTGAGTCCTTCCTCCCTGGTCACCCTCTGGGGCGAGTCCTGGCTCCGGCGCATGGGCCGCACCGACGTCACCCTGCGCTATGTCAGCGCCGCCGACAGCGTGGGCCAGCTGCTCCTGGTCGGCGAGGGCAGCGCCGGGCTCATGTCCCTGCCGAATTTCCAGAACCTGGCCCCGGAAGTGAAAGCCAAGCTGCGCGTGCTGGCCGAGAGTCCCGCCATGGCCGGCCGGGTCTACATGCTGAATGGTCGGCAGCGGAAGCGCCAGGCCGCCCTTGAGGCCGCCCTCTGGGCCTTCTCGAAGACGCCGGAGGGGATGCACTACCTCGAGAAGAACAACCTGGGCGGCTACCGGAAGCTGCGGCGCGGGGAACTCGAAGCCATGAGTCCCTACGCAATCGAAGTTCGTAAGATCCTGGGGCTTAAATGACGCGTTTCATGGGGCGGTCAATCCGCTCTCGCATGCTCCTGGGAGCGATCCTGGTCGAGGCGACCATGCTCACGCTCCTGGTGGTGAACAGCCTCCGGCTGCTCTCGGGGCAGATGACCGAGCAAGCGGCCCGGCACGCCTCGCAGATGACCCCCGTCCTGCACGCGGCCCTCATCGCGCCCCTGGCCCAGCGGGACTCCGCCACGGTGCAGGCCATCCTCGACGAGTGCGTGCGGACCCAGGGCATCGACTACCTGGCCGTGCACGACTCCCTGGGTCGGCTCGTGGCCATCAGTGGCTGGCCCCGGGACAAGGAACTGCCCCGGCCAGACCAGGGCTTCAAGCTCTTCGTCGCCAACGGGACCCCGCGCTACAACGTCGTCTCGGAGATCACCGTCGCCAAGCAGAAGCTTGGCAACGTGCACTTCGGCCTGGACCTCTCCCAGATCCTGGCCGCCCATCGGCAGCTGCTCAGCCAGGGGCTGGTCATCGCCCTGGGCGAGCTGCTGCTCTCCGCAGGGCTGCTCACGGTCCTCAGCTTCTGGCTCACCCGCCACCTCACGGCCCTGACCACGGCCAGCGAGTCCGTGGCCGACGGCAACCTCACCCCGCCCCTGGTCTGGGAAGGGGAAGATGACATCGGCCGGCTCGGGACTGCGTTCAATGCCATGTCCCGGGCGGTCCGGGACCGGATCCGGGAGCTGACCGACGCCCGCGATGTGCAGGCCTCCCTGGTGCGGGACATCGCCGACGCCCACCAGCGCCTGATAGAGATCACCGACACCATGGGCGACGGCCTCTACGTCCTGAACGACGAGGGGTGCATCACCTTCGTGAATCCGCGCGTCGAGGAGATCCTGGGCTGGTCCAGTCAGGAGCTGCTGGGTCAGTCCGCCCACAATCTGTTCCACCGGCAGGACTTGGCGGGGAACCCGATTCCCAGCGAGGACTGCAAGGTCACCCAGGTCCTGAAAGGCGGTGGTGTCTACCGCTCCAACGACGAGATCTTCAGCCGGAAGGACGGCCAGCTCCTGCACGTGTCTCTGGTGAGCACGCCCATCATTCGGGATGGGCGCCGGACCGGAGCGGTGGTCTCCTTCCAGGACGTCACGGAACTCCGTCGCAGCGCCCAGGCCCTGAAGGAAAGCGAGGAACGCTTTGCCGCCGCCATCGACGGCAGCGGCGATGGCTTGTGGGACTGGAATATCCCTGAGGGAAAGGTCTTCTACTCCAACAACTGGAAGGCGATGATCGGCTATTCCCCCGAAGAGTTGACTTCGAACCTCGCGGAGTGGGATTCCCGTCTGCACCCGGAGGACCGGGATCGGACCTTCCTGGCCCTTCAGCGGCACCTGGATGGTGTCCTGCCCCGCTACCTCAGCGAGCACCGGATCCAGACTCGGCAGGGCAACTACATCTGGGTCCTGGACCGAGGCTCGGTGGTGGAGCGGGATGCCGCCGGCAAGCCGACCCGCATGATCGGGACCCACGCCAACATCACCCTGCGCAAGAGCATGGAGCGGGCGCTGGAACAGCGCGACCGCCTCCTCGAAGCGGTCAGCCGCGCCGTCGCGGGCCTCCTCAACTCGGAGACCTGGGAGGGCGGCATCCCTGAATTCCTCTACACCTTGGGTATTGCCTCCGAGGCCAGCCGGGTCACCATCTTCCGGCGCCGGGACGAGGTGGAAGGCGAGGATGAGGTCGGCATGGGCCTGGTGTTCGAGTGGTCCCTGGAGGGAACCCGTTCCCTCCAGGAAGATGCCGGCGCCCAGCAATTCAACATGCGGGCCGCGGGGTTCGGGCGGTGGATCGACGAGCTGCAGCTGGATCGCGTCATCCACGGGCAGGTGGCCTTCCTTCCCGACGCCGAGCGGCCCCTCCTGGAAGCCCGTGGGGTTCAGTCCATCCTGGTGGTGCCCGTGCGGGTCCGGGGTGTCTGGTGGGGTTTCATAGGCTTCGACGAGTGCCAGGGCGGCCGCTCCTGGTCGACTTCGGAGCAGGGGGTCCTGCGCATCGCCGCGCGGGCCCTGGGGTCCAAGGTGGAGCGGTCGGAGACGCGCCTGGAGTTGGAGTCGCTGGTCATCGAGCGCACCCGGGAGCTGGACCAGAAGAACCTCGACCTGATCGCCGAGATGGATGCCCGTCAGGAGATCGAGGCCTCCAACCGCGACGTGCTCGTCGAGCTGGAGCAGTCCCGGAAGATGGAATCCATCGGCCGCCTCGCGGCAGGCATCGCCCACGAGATCAACACGCCCATCCAGTTCCTGGGCAACAACCTGGAATTCCTCAAGAAGTCCTACAGCCAGCTTCGCCGGCTGGTGGACGCCCACGAGTCCGTCCTCACGGAGCTGCCTGAGGAGAAGGCGACCGGGCTCAGCTCCCTGGCTGCCGAAGTGAACCTCAGCTACCTCCGGGAGGAGATCCCCCAAGCCATCAGCGAGTCCCTCGAAGGCATCCAGCGGGTGACGAAGATCGTCCGGGCCATGAAGGAGTTCTCGCATCCGGGCGGCACGGAAAAGGTTCCGGTGGACGTCAACGAGTGCCTGGTCACCACCTCCACGGTCGCCCGCAACGAGTGGAAGCATCTCGCGGATCTGGTGCTGGACCTGGACCCTGCCCTTCCCTACATCCAGGGCCTGCCGGCCGAGCTCAACCAGGTGTTCCTGAACCTCATCGTCAACGCCGCCGACGCCATTGGGGAGAAGGTCCCCAGCGACGCGGGGAAGGGCGTGATCACCCTCTCCACCCGACGCCATGCCCTGGGTGTGGAGGTCCGCATCGCGGACAATGGCGTCGGCATCGATGAGCAGGTCCAGAAGAAGATCTTCGACCCCTTCTTCACGACCAAGCGGGTCGGCAAGGGGACCGGCCAGGGGCTCACCGTCTGCTACCAGGTCATCGTCAACCGGCATGGGGGAACCATCCTCTGCCAGTCCGTGCTGGGCGCGGGCACCACCTTCATCCTCCGGCTACCCCTTGGCACTCCCCAAGGGAGCCTCGCCGACGTTTGGGAGTAGCGCCATGAGGATGCTCGTCATTGATGATGATCCCCTGATCCTGCGGGCCCTCAACCGGACCTTCCACACCCAGCGCCCCGAGTGGGAGGTGGTCTTGGTCGATTCCGGGGAGGAGGCCGTTCGGAAGATGGCCGAGTCCCGCTTCGACACCGTCCTGACGGACATGCAGATGCCCGGCATGGATGGCTCCCAGGTGCTGCACCACGCGAGGCAGCTGCAGCCGGGCGCCGTGCGGGTGGTCCTCTCGGGTCATGCCCCCCTGCGGCGGATCCTCGAGGCCGAGGGCGACTACCACCGCTTTCTCGTCAAGCCCGTCGACCCGAATGACCTGGTCGTGATCCTGGACTCGTTCTGTCTGAATCCCGCCGAGGAGGATTCCCGGCTGGCCCGGTCCATCGTGGCCGGCCTGGAGCGGCTGCCCAGCCTGACCCGGCACCTGGTGGCCCTCAAGGAGCAACTGGAGCAGCCCACGCCGAACCTGCAGCGCATCACCGCCATTATCGGCCAGGACATCGGCATGGCCTCGAAGGTCCTCAAGCTGGTGAACTCCGCCTACATGCCGTTCCGGCGGTCCATCACCAGCCTGACCCAGGCCGTGGAGTTCCTCGGGGTGGACCTGCTCCAGGAGATGGTCCTGAGCCGGGATCTGCTGGCCGCTGCGGTGGACGAGCATCCCGAGGGCCTCTCCCTCGAGGACGTCTGGGCCCACTCCGTGCGGGTGGGTCGGCTGGCCCGGGAGCTGGTCTACAAGGAGACCGGGGACCGGAAGGCTGCCGAGGAGAGCTACTCCGTGGGGCTGCTCCACGACATCGGACTGGTTGCCATGGCGATCCACCCGGGCTGCGCCTACCACTCGGTCCTGGAGAAGGGCATGGCGCAGGGGAACCTCCTGACAAAGATGGAGCGCCAGACCTTCGGGACCGACCACATCCAGGTGGGGGCCCAGCTCGTGAGCCTCTGGGGCCTGCCCACCCCTTTCGCATCGGCCATCCAGAGGCAGTACCTCACCTCCCTGGACGACCACCCGACCCTCATCTCCCTGGCGCTGCATGTGGCCCACTCCTGGCTGGACCAGCACATCTCCCCGGGCGAATTCACCGAGGGGACCGCCATGCTGGACTATCCCGAGGCGGATTTGGCGTCTGCGGACTCGCGGTGGAACGTTCTTGTGAAAAAATGGAAGGAGGGCCGTCCCCCGCGGGGCGCCTCCCCCGATGACGCGCTCCAGCGGAGCACCCCTTGACCGCCCCAGCCAATCCGAACGACCATTCCCCCATCGCCCCGCAGGTATCCCCGGGCAGGAGTCGACCATGAAACCTCGCGTGCTTCTTGTCGACGATGATGTGCTGCTGCTGAGGTCGCTGGGCCGGATCCTCCGGGACGAGTTTGAAATCGTCACAGCAGAATCGGGCGAAGCCGCCCTGCAGGTACTCTTCGACGCGGCCCCCTTTGCCGTGGTCATCGCCGACATGATGATGCCCGGCATGGACGGCATCCACTTCCTGGACCAGTGGAAGTTCCTGTCGCCCAACACCACACGGGTCATGCTCACGGGCCAGGCTGAGCTGGGCACCGCCATCGATGCGGTGAACCAGGGCCAGGTCTTCCGCTTCCTGACCAAGCCCATCAAGGGCGATGACCTGCGGCTGGTGCTGGTGGACGCCGTGAACCAGTACGAGCTGGTCATGGCCGAGCGCACCCTGCTGGAGCAGACCCTGACCGGCAGCGTCCAGACCCTGGTGGAGCTGCTGTCCCTCTTCGATCCCAAGGGCTTCGGCCGGACCAAGGAGATGCGGGACCTCGCCGTGGCCATCGCGGAGAAGTTCTCCCTCGACGTGGGCTGGGACATCGGCCTCGCCGCGCTGCTGGCCCGCATCGGCTGGTTGGCCATCCCGGTGGAGATCCAGGCCAAGATCACCCGGGGCGAGCGGCTCAGCGTCAAGGAGAACGAGATGTTCCTGCGGGCGCCGGAGATCGGCTCGAACATCATCGCCAACATCCCGAGGCTGCAGTCCGTGGCCCAGATCATCAAGTACAGCACCAAGAACTATGACGGCACGGGCTACCCCAACGAGCGGATCCAGCGGGAGGATCTGCCCCTCGGCTCCCGAATCCTGAAGGTGGTTAGCGAGTACGTCAACCGGCTCCAGATCCGGAAGTCCAAGATGGTGGTCTTCAGCGAGATCGAAACCGGCGCCGGGACGAAATACGATCCGGACGTGCTGAAGGCGCTGGGCGAGCTGATCCACGTGCCTGCCAGTGAAGCCGAGCGGCATGTGCTGCTGGCCCTGGACGAGCTCCAGCCGGGCATGATCCTGGCCGATGACGTCTACGTCAAAAACAAGGAGGTCGCGGTGCTGCCCATGGGCACCCAGCTGAACCTGCTGCACATCGAGAAGCTGCGGAACTACTCGCTCGGCACCACGCTGGCCGGGCCGATCATGATCAACAAGATCGTCTGAAGGCTCAGTCTGGCGGCAGCTCGGGCACCAGGGACTCCACGAAGGTGGCCTCCACGCGGAAGACGGTCCGGATCAAGGGGGCGGTCAGCACGTCGTGGGGACGGCCGTTGCCCACCAGGTGCCCCTGGTCCAGGACCAGCACCCGGTCGAAGCGGTAGGCCGCGCGCAGGTCGTGGAGACTGACCAGGATGGTGCCGCCCTCTGTCGCGAGGCGCCGGGCCAGACGCATGACCTCCAGGGCGTGGCGCACGTCCAGCTGGGCCACGGGCTCATCCCACAGCTGGATGGGAGCCCGGGTGGCCAGGGCCCGGGCCAGGCCCACGCGGTGGCGCTCGCCGCCGGAGAGCCGCGTGGCGGGGCGCTCGGCTAGGTGGGTGAGGTCCAGCTCCGCCAGGGCCTCGGCCACGCCCGAGGGGTCGTCCTGCCAGGCATAGCGGCCCTGGGCTACCACCTCCCGCACCGGGAAGGCGAACTCGAAGTGGGCCTCCTGGCCCACCCAGGCCAGGCGCCGGCCGCGGTCCGCCATGAGGATGCGCGACAGCGATTGTCCATTCCACTGGATGGTGCCCTGGGCCGGCAGGAGGCCCGCCAGGGCCTGGATCAGCGTGGACTTGCCCGCACCGTTGGGACCCACCACCGCCACCAGCTCGCCGGGACCCAGGTCCAGGGCAACCCCCTCCAGGCGGCCCGGGACGGAGAGGTCGGCGGCGTGGAGCGCCGCGGAATTCACTGGGGCCTCCGCAGGAGCCAGAGGAAGAAGGGCCCGCCGACCAGGGCCGTGACGACACCCAGCCGCAGGCCCAGGGGGAAGGTGCGGGTGACCAGGTCGCAGGCCAACAGGAAGGTCGCGCCGCCGAGCATGGAGTAGGGCAGCAGCCGCCGGTGGTCCGGGCCGAACGCCAGGCGCATGACGTGGGGCACCACCAGACCCACGAAGCCCACCATGCCCGCCACGGCCGTGGCCATGGCCGTGAGGATCGTGGAGAGCAGGATCAGCTGGAAGCGGAGCCGCCGCACATCCACGCCGAGGCTCTGGGCGCTCTGCTCGCCCAGGCTGAGCAGGTCCATGGGGCGCCCCAGGGGCAGCAGGAGCAGGCAGGCGGCCAGGATCGGGGGCCCGCCCATCCAGACGTGCTCCCAGCTGCGGCTCTCCAGGCCGCCCATGAGCCAGAAGAGGATCTGCGCGTTCACCTCGAAGTGGCCCGCGGTGGTGGTGAGCAGGAAGCTGGTGCCCGCCCCTAGGAGGGCGTTGAGGGCGACCCCCGAGAGCAGCAGGCGCTCGGTGCCCGCGCCCCGCTGGGCGAGCATTAGGACGGCGCCCGTGGCGGCGAAGGCGCCGGCCACCGAGGCCAGGGGCAGGGCCCAGAGGGTGGCCGAGGCGAAGCCCAGCAGGGGGCCCAGGGCCAGCACGGCCACGGCGCCGAGCGCCCCGCCGCTGCTGACGCCCAGCAGCCCCGGGCTGGCCAGCGGGTTGCGGAAGAAGGCCTGCATCACCACGCCGCTGGCACCCAGCGCCGCGCCCACGGCCATGCCCACCAGGGCCCGTGGCAGGCGGAAGTCCCGCACCACCGTGCGGGCGATCTCGTCGCCGCCACCCTGGAGGGCCGCCAGCACCTGGCTGAAGCTCAGCCGCATCTCGCCGAAGGCCAGCGAGGCCAGGAAGGCGACGGCGAGCAAGGCCAGCAGGGCGGGGATGGCGGCGCGGGACCTCACCGGAAGCGGTCCGGATGCAGGGCCCGCGCCAGCACTTCGTAGGCGGCGATGCGGTGGTGGGAGATGCTGGACATCATGGGCCCCGGCACCGGGACCAGCCGCCCGGCCTTGAAGGCGGGCAGGGCGCGATAGTGGGGGATCTCGCCCAGGCGGGCCTGGATGCCCGGGTCGTCGGAGACGACGAGCACCTCGGCGTGCCACAGGAGGAGACGCTCCGAAGGCGTGGGCGCGTGCCCCCGGAGGCCCGCTTCCGCCGCGACGTTCAGGGCGCCCGTGTGGTCGCAGAGGTCCTGGAAGGTGGTGCCGGTGCCGGAGGTGAAGGGATAGACCGTGGCGCTGAGCACGCGCACGGGCTTGACGCCCCGCAGCCTCCCCGCCAATGCCTCTACGCGGCTCCGGCACTGAGCGATCAGCGCCTGGGCCCGCGCCTCCTGGCCCAGCTCCCGCCCCAGCAGCTGGATGCTGGCGTAGACATCTTCCAGGGTGTCGAAGCGGTCCAGCACCACCAAGTGGACGCCAGCACGCCGGAGGAGGCTCAGCGTCTCGGGTCGGGTGAAGCTAGTGGCGAGCACCAGGTCCGGCCGGAACCGCAGGACGCTCTCGGCGTCGCTCTCGCGGATCATGGGGTAGCGCTTGGCCTCGGCGGCCACGGGGCTGAACCGGGCCTCCTGGGCGATGTGGCTGAGGGCTGCGATCTGGCCGGGATCCGCCAGGGCCAGCAGCAGCTCGTCGGTGCCCACGGCCTGGCTCACCACGCGCTGCGGCCGGGCCGCCCCGAGGGGCAGCGCCAGGACCAGCAGCAGCGCGAGGAGCCGCCGGGTCATCACCACCTCCAAGTCACGCTGAGGGACCAGCGGGGTCCCTGGGCTGGGAAGCCGTAGACCAGGGCCGCGTCGCCGTTGTGGTTCTGGCGTCCGGTCAGCCAGTCCTGGATCGTCTGGCGGGGCTGCAGCAGGTGCTCGCCGCGGAGGGCGAGGAGCAGGCCCTTCACGGGCTCGTGCGACAGGCCCAGGCTCAGGTCCCGGGTGGGGCTGCCGATGGAGAGCACTTCGTACGTGGTGTCGCTCAGGTCGTAGCGGGGGCCGATGCGGTCGAGGCGGAGGTCCGCCCGCCAGGCCTTGGCCTGGACGAAGACGGCCACCCCGCAGGTGAAGAAGGGGTGCCGCAGGATGGCGCTGTTCTGCTGGCCGTAGCGCTGGCCGTCCGTGTCGTGATCCAGGTCCCGGGTCTCCTGGCTGCGGGCCATCAGGTCGGCCCCGAAGGCCACGTCGCCGCCGCCGCGCCAGCCCAGGGCGCCCTCCAGGCTCTGGGCCTGGATGCTGCCGCTGTTCAGGTAGTGGGAGGTGTAGAGCGGGGGCCAGGCGAAGCTGGTGTCGTAGACGTAAGCCAGCAGGTCGCTGACGCGGGTGCGCTGGGCTTCGAGCCGGTATTCCCAGTGGCCCGCGACCAGGCCGGTGGCGCCGAGCTGGAGGGTGTGGCTCCGCTCCGGCTGCAGCGGATAGGCCCTGCCATCCTGGCTCTGGGCCTGGGCGTTGAGGGTGAACTCCGTGGTGTTGGGCATGCGGAAGCCCTGGCCGGCGCTGGCGTAGAGCCGCAGCTCCGGCGCGAGGATCCAGTTCAAGCCCGAGCGCCCGGTGGTGGCTTCGGCGCTGCCGGCCCGTTCCCGGGCGCCGGTGTCGGCGCGGGTGAGGTCCCGGTGGCCGCCATCCCGGCGCAGGCCCGCGACCCAGTCCAGGCCCGGGGCCAGGGTCCAGCGCGCTTCCAGGGCACCCGCGAGGTCGCGGCCTTCGCCCCGGTAGGGCACCGCCGCGTAGGTTCCCGGGTCATAGTAGTTCTTCGCGTGGCTGGTGTCCTCGCGGCCCTCGAGGCGGGCCGAGAGGCGGAGGGTGCTGAGGGGCGTCCAGTGCAGGGTCAGCTGGTCCTCGACCCGCTTGAAGTCCCGGTCGGTCTGCTGCCGCTGGGTTCCGTCGGGATCACTGGTGAGGCCGGAGACGGCCTGCAGCCGGTTCTCCAGCACCAGGCCCGGGGCCAGGGTCCAGCGCAGGCTGGCGCCCCAGCTCTCCTGCCGGGCGCGGGTCTCGCGGCTGGGATCGTAGCTGCGCACCGTGGGCCAGCCACTGGTGGCGAAGGGCACCGAGGCCGTCTGGCCCGAGTTGCGGTAGGTCCCGGTGAAGTCCAGCCCGCCCAGGGTGGCGCCCAGGCGGAGGAAGCCGCCGGCCTGCCGGAAGCTGTCCCCCGGGAAGGGGCTCTCCTGCCGCTGCGCCTCAGCGCCCGCGGCGAGCCAGCGCCGGTCGCTGCTGAGCTGCACCTGGGCGGAGCCGCCCCGCTGGCCGTCGGTGCCCAGCTTCAGGGCGGTCTGGCCATGGAACCCCGTCTCACCCCGGCCCAAGCTGGTGAGGGCGATGACGCCGCCGATGGCGTCGCTGCCGTAGAGCACCGAGGCGGGCCCCAGGATCAGCTCCACCCGGGCGATGCCCACCAGGCTGAGGGCGCCGAGGTCGGGGCTGGTGGCGGTGGGGTCGTTGAGCCGCAGGCCGTCCAGCAGCACCACGACATTGCGGCTCAGGGTGCCGTTGAGGAAGGCCGAGGCCTGCTTGCCGGTGCTGCCGGCGGGCATCACGGCCCCAGGCTGGAGCACCTCCAGCAACTCGGCGAGGGTGCGACTGCCCAGGCGGGCCAGCTCGTCCGCCTCCACGATGCGCACCGGGGCCGGTGTCCGGGTGACCTCCACAGGCTGGGTCTCGGCGTTGACCGTGACCGTGGCCTCGCCGGGCTTCCGCTCGAGGGCATCGGCAGCGCCCCAGGCAGCGGGGACGAGGGCGGACACGGCCGCCAGGGTGAAGAGAGCTCGGGAATGGCCCATCATGCCTCCACGCATGAAGTCGCGGAGACTGGGCGGATCCGCGAGGGACCATGGCCCGGCCCGTGCCCGCGACGGGGGGTGAGGTGCAGGACCGGTCTCCGGGCTCACACGCGACAGGGGCTTGGCAGCTCCCCCCGAGCCTTCCCGGGATTCCTCCCAGTGACTCGGGCTTCAGCTTCAGGGGTGTCCCGCGCAAGGCTCCGGGGGCTTCCAGAAGGTCTCAGGTCTCACGCGGATCAGACGGCGAGGCGCGTGGTGCATACCGTTGCGGGGCAGCGCAGGATTCGAACCTGCTTCCCGAACATCCAACACAGATTGTCAGGACTCCAAGAGAACCACGGGCCGGAGCCCGGGGCAAGTAGAATGGACGGATGCGAGCACCCATCGGCATCATCGGCGGCAGCGGCCTCTATCAGATGGAGGGCCTGGTCCTGGACCGGGACGTGACCGTCGTCACGCCCTTCGGCGCGCCTTCGGGCCCGGTGGCCCTGGGCCACCTGGATGGCGCGCCTGTGGCCTTCCTGGCCCGCCACGGCGAGGGGCACCGCTTCACCCCCAGTGAGGTGAACTACCGCGCCAACATCTGGGCCCTGAAGTCCCTGGGCGTCGAGCGCCTGATCTCCGTCTCCGCCGTGGGCAGCCTCCAGGAGGCCCACGTGCCCGGCCAGCTGCGGCTCGCGAAGCAGTTCATCGACAAGACCCGGCACCGCCAGGACACCTTCTTCGGCGAGGGGCTGGTGGCGCACGTCAGCTTTGCCGAGCCCACCTGTCTCCACCTCTCGGAAACCCTCCTGGCCGAGGGTCGGGAGCTGGACCTGCCCATCGAGGGGGGCGCGACCTACGTGTGCATGGAGGGCCCGGCCTTCTCCACCCGGGCCGAGAGCCGCCTGCACCAGAGCTGGGGCGCGGACCTCATCGGCATGACCCAGGTGACCGAGGCCCGCCTGGCCCGGGAAGCGGAGCTCTGCTACGCCTGCATCGCCCTGGTGACCGACTACGACGCATGGCGCGAGGAGGCCGAGGGCGTGGATGCCGCCTCGGTGCTCCAGGTCATGCACGCCAACGTGGACAAGGCCCAGCGCCTGCTGCGCGCCGTGGTGCCCCTGCTGAGCCACGCCGCCCGGCCCTGCGCCTGCGGGCAGTCCCTGAAGGCGGCTCTCTTCACGGCTCCGGCGGTGGTGCCCCGGGAGGCCCGCGAGCGCCTGGCCCTGCTGGTCTCGAAGTACGGCTACGGGGTGGGCTGATGGCCCTGGCGCCACCCAGCCCCAAGCTGCAGGCTCTGCTGAAGGACTTTCAGCAGATTGCCAGCATGTCGGGCTACCTGAACCACGCCTTCGATGCGCCGCAGCTGCGCCTCTTCTTCACGCTCTACGGGCGGGTGATGGTGGCCTCGCCCGAGGAGGCGCTGGCCGTGACGCCCCGCCTGCAGGCCTGGTGCGACCTCCAGTCCGTGCGCCTGCGGGAGGGCAGCAGCTCGGCCATCATGCCGCCCCAGGTGCAGGTGAGCGCCCCCCAGACCCTGCCGGATGGCCGCGACTACCTGGTGGCCACCCTCAGCTTCAACACCAAGGTTACCGAGACCTCGTACCTGCGGGTCCGCACCGCTGTCCTCGCCGCCTACCAGGAGGCGGTGAAGATGCGTGAGGCCGGCCTCAAGGGGATGCTCGACGAGGGCGAAGCCGGCGCCAGCCCCGATGCCACACCTGTTCCTGGGAGCGAACCATGATCCGACGCAGCGCCGAAGTACCCCTGGAGACCAAGCTCAACGTCCGGGGCGGGCTGGGCGTGACCCGGGGGATGGAGCTCCTGAAACTCGGGGAGATGGCAGGCATCCTCAGCCTCGGCACGACGACGCTGGAGCCCGGCGCCACCATCGGCGAGCACCCCCATCCCAACACCGAGGACCTCTACCTGATCCTGGCGGGCAAGGGTGTGGGGGTCCTCAATGGCGAGCGCTTTCCCGTGGGGGCCGGGGACCTGTTCCTGGTGAAGGCCGGCGGCAGCCACGGGCTGATCAACGACTCGGCCGCGCCCCTCACCTTCCTCGGGGTGCTCACCCGGTCCCCGGAGCCCGGAGCGCCGGAGTGAGCCTCCGCGGCTGGGCGCTGCTGGCCGTCCTGGGGGCGGCCCTGCCGAGCCCAGCCAAGGCGGCGAAGGACACCGCCCTCAAGGCCTCACCGGTGCCCGGGGGCATCGCCCTTGTCGCCCTCCCGGGTGGGGCGCAGGCCCCCCATGTGAGCTACCACGGCGAGCCGGTGCTGACCCGGCGAAGCGGCGGCGGCTGGCAGGCCGTGGTGGGCCTACCGCTGAGTGCGAAGCCCGGCCCGGATGCGGTGGAAGTGGACGGCCGTACCGTCCCCTTCACCGTCCAGCCCAAGCACTACCCCGAGCAGCGCCTGCGCCTGGAGAACCAGCGCCTGGTGACTCCGGACCCCGAGGACGAGGTCCGCATCGCCCGGGAGCAGACCCTCACGGCCCCGGCCTGGAAGGCCTGGCCCGACGGGCTCGTCCCCTCGCTGAGCTTCCGGCAGCCCACGCCCGGCGGCCTCACGGGCTCCTTCGGCCTGCGCCGGGTCTTCAACGGCGAGCCGCGGGCCCCCCACTCGGGGCTCGACATCAAGGCCCCCGCGGGCCAGGTGGTGCGCGCGCCAGCCGCGGGCGTGGTGGTCCTGACCGGGGACTTCTTCTTCAGCGGCAACGCGGTGTTCCTGGCCCATGGCGAGGGCGTGGTGAGCCTCTTCGCGCACCTCTCGAAAGTCACCGTCAAACAGGGCCAGGTGCTGAAGGCTGGCGACCCGCTGGGCCTCGTGGGCCGCACCGGCCGCGCGACCGGTCCGCACCTCCACTGGTCCCTCAGCCTCAACAACGCCCGCGTGGACCCCCGGCTCTTCCTGCGGAAGCCCTGAGACCATCCTGTTTGCAGGGAATGGGAAAGGATTACCTTCAGGAACAACTCTCGCAGAGGTCGTAACTAAGCATCCCCCGGGCGGGCCGCTGCGGGGCGCTGGCCCTGGGTCTGCACCAGGATCACGCCGAGGATAGCGAGGGCGCCGCCCGCCACCGTGAGCAGGCTCGGCACCTCGCCCAGCCAGACCCAGGCGATGAGGCTGGCCAGGACCGGCGACAGATACAGGAAGCTGGACAGCAGCGAGGCCGGCAGGCGGGCCAGGGCGTAGTTCCAGAGCAGGTAGGCGATGGCCGCGGGGAAGATGCCCAGGTAGACCACGGCCACGGTCGCCGAGGGCGCCGCGTGCCGGACCTGACGCAGCAGCCCCGGCAGAAAGGCCAGCAGGGGCAGGGTCCCGGCCCAGATGGAGTAGCAGGTGAACTCCAGGGCCGCGTGGCGCTGGAGGCCGCGCTTCGAGAGGATCGAGAAGAGGGCCGCCGCCGCGGCCGCCAGGAGGATCAGCAGGGCCCCGGGCGTGAACCGCAGGCCCTTGCCGCCGCTCAGGGCGATGAGCAGCACCCCCGCGAAGGCCGTCAGCATGCCCAGCCAGCCCAGCCCCGTGAGGCGCTCCCGCAGCACCGTCACCGAGAGGATTGCCGTGAAGACCGGCGCGGCGGCGATGAGGAGGGAGGCGGCCCCGGACTGGACCGTGAGCTCGCCGAAGTTGAGTGCCACGTGGTAGACGCTGATGCCCAGAAACCCCGAGAAGGCGATGAGCGGCAGGTCCGCCAGGGCTGGCCGCCGCATCCGCCGGATCAGGGCATAGAGGGCCAGCACCGCCGAGGCGGTGCCGAAGCGCAGCAGGGCCAGCTCGCCGGGGCCGTAGCCGTCGGGGCCGGGCGTTCCTGCGGGCGTGAGCCGCATGCCCGCCCGGATGCCGGCGAAGGCCGAGGCCCAGAGCAGGAGGAGGACGGCGATGGCAAGTCCGGTCCGGAGCTCTTTCCGCCCGGTCACTGGCGGAGCTTCTGCAGCAGCGCTGTGCAGGCCCGGGCCCGGTGGCTGAGGGTGTGCTTGATCTCCGAGGAGAGCTCGCCGAAGGTCTGGTCGTAGCCGTCGGGGAGGAAGATCGGGTCGTAGCCGAAGCCGTGGCTGCCCCGATGCTCGGTGGCCAGGGTTCCCTCCACGGCGCCGCTGATGGTGAAGGGCTCGCCGGGCAGGCGGCCGGGCAGGGGCACGCAGGCCAGCACGCACACGAACCGGGCCGTCCGGGCGGCGCCCTCGGGCAGCATGGCCAGCAGGCGGCGGTTCCGGTCGGTGTAGGAGGCCAGGTCTTGGGCGAAGCGGGCGCTCAGCACGCCGGGCCCCCCCCAGAGGGCGTCCACGCAGAGGCCCGAATCGTCTGCCAAAACCAAATCCACAGGCTCCGTGCCATGCTCGAGCCACCAGGCCCGCGCCCCCTCGGCCTTCTGCAGGGCGTTGTCCTGGAAGAAGGCCCCGGTCTCCGGGAGCTCCGGCGCCTCGGCGGGCCAGGGCACCAGGGTGAAGCCCGGCAGCAGCTCCGCGAACTCCCGGAGCTTGCCCTGATTGCGGGAGGCCAGCAGCAGCTTCAGCATGGGGGGCGTCCAGAAAAGAAAACGCCAACCGCAGAGGACGCAGAGAGCGCAGAGAAGGAAGAAGGGATGCCGGGAACTGCGCATGTCGTTGGAGGGCTGCCATCGGCCCAGATTGCTTTTCCTCTGCGCTCCCTGTGTTCTCTGCGGTGAAAAATCTCTTTCAGCACCCGACGACCTCCGTGTACCAGCTGCGAGCCCGCTCGGGGGTCATGGGGCCGTGGACCAGGGCGCGGCCATCGGCGAAGAGGGTGATCTCGTCGGCGCCCTCGCGGCCCCGCAGCAGCATCCCGGCCAGCTTCCAGGAGCTGTGGGTGCGGGCTTCCAGGCGGCCCTTCAAGGTGGCGAGGTCGAGCTTCCCGGGCGGATTCACGCGGATCTGCACGCCCTCCAGACCGCAGAGGAGGCTGGCCTTCAGGGTCCACCGCGCGTCCAGGAACTCGGTGACGCGGTCCATGCAGAAGCGGCAGCGGGACTTGGGGGGCTTCAGGAACTGGCGCTCGTCCTGCCAGAAGTCGAAGCGGGCGAGGTCCTCGTGGGGGGCCTTTCCCGTGAGCACCTTCATGGCCTCCAGAGCCGCCCAGCTGCCGATGATGCCCACCGTGGGCCCGAGCACCCCGGCGCTGTCGCAGGTGTCCACGTCGCCGCCGGCGGGAGGCTCCTCCAGGAGGCAGCGGAGGCAGGGCGTGTGGGGTGGGTGCAGGGGCCAGACCACGCCCTCGCCCCCGATGGCGCCTGCGTAGATCCAGGGCGTGCCCGTGAGGATCGCGACATCGTTGATGAGGAACCGGGCCTCGAAGTTGTCGGTGCCGTCGCAGATGAGGTCGAAGCCCGAGAGCAGCTCCCGGGCGTTGCCGCTGGTGAGGTCGGCCACCACCGCCTTCAGGTCGACGGTGGAGTTGGCCTCCGCCAGCCGCCGGGCGGCCACCTCGGCCTTGGGCTGGCCCAGGTCAGCCTCGCCGTAGAGCAGCTGCCGCTGGAGGTTGCTCTCTTCGACCAGATCCCGGTCGATGAGGGTGAGGTGCCCCACGCCGGCCCGGGCCAGCCAGGGGGCGATGACCGAGCCCAGCGCGCCCAGTCCCAGCACCGCCACCCGCTTCGCGCGCAGACCCGCGTCCGCCTCGCGGCCGAGGAAAATGCGCTGCTTCGAGTAGCGGTTGGACATGGGTTAAGGATATCCGACCAGATGACAAAGTTACGGCGCCCCGCAGGGCGCCGTAACCAATCGACAATGGCTAAAAGCTAGTTCCCCGCCTGACCGGACTCGGCCAGGGACTTCTCGTACTCGGCCTGGAGGCGGCTGGCGTCGGAGATGGCGAACTTGTAGACGTACTCGAAGCGGTCCGCACCCTTGGTGAGGGCGATGATCACTTCGTAGATGCCCTCGCCGCTCACCTCGAAGGGACTGGCGATGACATTGAAGGTGCCTTCCTTGGCGCCGTCGGGGATCTGCACGTCGCTGTCGCGGATCACGTCCTTGCGGTCACCGGAGGGACTGACGATGGAGAAGCCGAACTTGAACTGCCCGTCCATGCGGGAGAAGCGGGTGTAGAAGCACACCTTGGGCAGGGTGAATGGCACCTGGGGCACCACGATGTGGTGGTCGTACAGGCCCATGAGCGAGGTCTTGCCGCCCATTTCCTGGCGAATGTCGTCGCAGAGCAGCGTGAACTCGTGCTTGGGGGCCTTGATCTGAACTTCTTGCATGGTGACTCCGGAAGAGGGGGGCATCCTTTGGGTGAGGGGTCAGTTTACCCTTGAAGACGGCCCCTTCCAACCCTCGGTTCGGAATGGGCAGGGAGGCTGCATGCGGCAATGGCTTGGAATCCTTTTGATCACCCTGGGGCTCCAGGCTCAAGAGGCGCGGATTCAGATCCTTGGAACGACGGACCTGCACGGCCACCTGGTGGCCCAGGAGACCTTCACCCTGCAGCCCGCCAACCAGGGCTGGGCCAAGGTCGCCACCTTGATCCGCCAGCAGCGGGCCCTGAACCCCAACACGGTGCTCGTCGATTGCGGGGACACCCTCCAGGGCGAGCCGGTCAACTACGTGCGGAACGTCCTCCGGCCGGACCTCCCGGAGCCCAGCGTCGCCATCATGAATGCCCTGGGCTACGCGGCCATGGCCGTGGGCAACCACGACTACGACTTTGGCCTGGAGGCGCTCCGGGATGCCGAGCGGCAGGCCCACTTCCCCTTCCTGTCCGCCAATACCGCGGGCACCAAGGGGAAGGCCGCCTTCCCGGGCTACACCCTCGTGACGGTGGCCGGCGTCCGGATCGCCCTGGTCGGGTTCACCACTCCCCGGGTGCCGGTCATGACCGAGCCAGGCAACTACGCGGGGCTGACCTTCCAGGACCTCGTGGCCGCGGGGCGGGCGCTGGTGCCCCGCCTGCGCGAGAAGGAGAAGGCGGACCTGGTCATCGCCCTGGTGCACTCGGGCCTGGGGGCCGTGGACGGGCGCGAGGGGGATGAGAACGCCGCCCTGCGGCTGGCGGACCAGGTGCCCGGCCTCGACGCGATCTTCACGGGCCACACCCATCAAGCGCTGCAGACCGAGCACAAGGGCATTCCCATCGTCCAGGCGCTGAGCTTCGGCCGGGCCCTGGCGGCCGTGGATCTGGTGCTCCGGCAGGAGAAGGGCCGCTGGCGCGTGGTGGCCAGCACGGGGCGGCTGCTCCGGCCCGAGGACGCGACGGCCAGCGATCCCGAGGTGCTGACGCTGACGGCCGAGCTGCGGGCGGCCACGGACCGCTACCTGGACACGGCGGCCACCAACCTTCAGGTCGACCTGGATAGCCGCTGGTCCCGCATGGAGGACACCCCGATCATGGCGCTGCTCCACCAGGTTCAGCGCCAGGCGACCGGCGCCCAGCTCTCGGCGGCGGCCTGTCCCGGCACGAAGCTCTATATCCCCAAGGGGCCGACGAGCGTGCGCCAGTTCTACGCCCTGGCGCCCTACGAGAGCCGCGTGGCCCGGATCCGCCTCACGGGTGCTCAGCTGAGGCTCTACCTCGAGCACGCGGCCCGGCACTACACCTACAGCTGGGAGCCGGAGCTCTACCAGCGGGACAGCCCCTTCTACGACTTCGACACGGTGGAGGGCGTCGGCTACGCCCTGGACCTGGGGCAGCCCCCGGGCAGCCGCGTGCGGAACCTCAGCTACCAGGGCCGTCCCGTGACGACGGAGCAGTCCTTCACCCTGGCTCTCTCCACCTATCGGCTCCGGGGCGGAGGCGGCTACATGGCTGCCATCGGTTTCACCGGCGAGGCCGAGCAGGTCAGCCGGGTCTCCCAGCGGAACCTCCTCCTGGAGCAGGTGCTCTCCCGGCCGACGCTGAACCCCGTGCCCACCGGCACCTGGCGCACCATCCCCTACCTCGACCGCGAGCGCGTCATGAACCTGGCGAAGTGAGGCAGACGCGCTGACCTGAAGGCCTCAGAGCTTAGCGGCGAAGGCGCGGATGCGGCGCTCGAGCTGGTCGGGGCTGAGGCCTTCCTCTTCCATCAGGCGCTTGGGGTCGCCGTGCTGGACGAGGTGATCGGCGATGGCGCAGCGGAGCAGGGGGCGCAGCAGGCCCGCATCGGCCAGGGACTCGGCCACGGCGCTGCTGAAGCCGCCGGGTGCGCAGCCCTCTTCGAGGGTGACCACGCCCTTGCAGCGGTCCGCCCAGGCGTGGATGAGGACGCTGTCCAGCGGCTTCACGAACCGGGCGTTGATGACAGCGCAGGAGAGGCCTTCCTTCGCCAGGGTCTCGGCCAGCTTCAGGGCGGGCTCGACCATGGCGCCGAGGGCGCAGAGCAGGAGGCCGTCGCCTTCGCGGAGCAGCTCGCCCTTGCCCAGGGGCAGGGGGACCACGGGCTCCTGTAGGGGCACGCCGAGGCCGTTGCCGCGGGGGTAGCGCACGGCGGCGGGGTGGCCACAGTAGATGGCCGTCATGAGCATCTGCCGCAGCTCGTTCTCGTGGCGGGGGGCCATGATCACGATGTTCGGCAGGCAGCGCAGGTAGGCCAGGTCGTAGAGGCCGTGGTGGGTCGGACCGTCCGCGCCCACGATGCCGGCGCGGTCCAGCACGAAGGTCACAGGCAGGTTCTGGATGCAGACATCGTGCGCCACCTGGTCGAAGCCGCGCTGCAGGAAGGTGCTGTAGATGGCCACTACCGGGCGCATGCCCTCGGCGGCGAGGCCCGCGGCGAAGGTGACCGCGTGCTGCTCGGCGATGCCCACGTCGAAGCAGCGGTCCGGGAAGGCCTTCTGGAGGAAGTTCATGCCCGTGCCGTCCAGCATGGCGGCGGTGATGCCGACAATCTTCTCGTCGGTGCGGGCCAGTTCCACCAGGGTCTTGCCGAACACGCTGGTGTAGCTGGGGGGGGCGGGCTTGGCGGGGTCCACCACCACCTTGATGAGCTCGCCGGACTCAGCGTCGAAGGCGGTGACACCGTGCCACTTCATCGGATCCTGCATGGCAGGCTCGTAGCCGTAGCCCTTCTTGGTCTGCACATGCAGAAGGACCGGGCCGTCCTTCATCTTCTCCTTGGCCTCGAGGAGCGCCTTGGAGGTGGCGTCCACGTCATGGCCGTTCACGGGGCCCAGGTAGCGGAAGCCCAGGTCCTCGAAGAGCAGACCCGGCACCATGAGGCGCTTGAAGCTCTCCTCGCTCCACTTCGCGGCCTTGGCCACGCCCTTGCTCAGGCCGCCGAGGGGGATGGCCTTGATGGCGTGCTCGATGCGCTCGCGCCAGCGGTGGTAGTACTGGCCAGACATGATCTGGTTCAGATAGCCCTGCAGCGAACCCACGTTGGGGTTGATGCTCATGTCGTTGTCGTTGAGGATCACCAGGAAGTTCTTCGTCACCAGGTAGCCGGCCTGATTGAGGGCCTCGAAGGCCATGCCGGCGGTCATGGAGCCGTCGCCAATCACGGCGATGCACACGTGGTCCTGGTGCTGCAAGTCGCGGGCCTTGGCCATGCCGAGGGCAGCGGAGATGCTGGTGCTGGCGTGTCCGGCCCCGAAGTGGTCGTAGGGGCTCTCGTCGCGCTTGAGGAAGCCCGACAACCCATGGTGCATGCGCAGGGTGGGGAAGCGGTCGCGTCGGCCCGTGAGGATCTTGTGCGGATAGGCCTGATGGCCCACGTCCCAGACAATGCGGTCCTGCAGGAAGTCGAAGTGGTGGAAGAGGGCGACGGTCAGTTCGACGGTGCCGAGGTTCGAGCTGAAGTGGCCGCCGGTCTCGGATACCGAGGTAATCAGGAACGCGCGCACTTCGGCCGCGAGCTCTTCCATCTGGGCGGGAGAGAAGTGCCGGATCTGCTGGGGGGCGGCCAGGGAATCGAGGAGCGGGTAGGGGCTGGCGGGGGAATGCATGCCTAGCTGGCCCGCTGGGCCAGGAAACGCGCCCAGGCTGCCAAGGAACTCTGGATGGGAAGGGATGCTAGCTGACATAGGGCATTCTCGGTGGCCTCGTTGAGGGCTTTGCGGGCGCCGTCCAGGCCCAGCAGGGAGGGGTAGGTGATCTTACCTCTTCCGGCATCCTTTCCGGCACGCTTGCCCAGTTCGGCTTCGGTGGCGGTGGCGTCGAGGATGTCGTCCTGGATCTGGAAGGCCAGCCCGATGGCCGCGCCGTAGGCCCGGAGGGCGCTGCGCTCGGCGGGCGAGGCACCCCCCAGCACGGCGCCGATCTCCAGCGAGGCCCGCAGCAGGGCGCCGGTCTTCAGGCGGTGGATGAGGCGGAGCTGCTCGAGATTGGGCGGCGTGGTGTGCTTCTCGCCCTCGAGGTCCAGGGCCTGGCCACCGGCCATGCCGCGCCAGCCTGCACCCTCCGCGAGCAGGGCCAGGGCATCGGCCCGCCGCACGGGGTCCAGGGCGGCCGAAGCCAGCACCCCGAAGGCCTCGGTCAGCAGGGCATCGCCGGCGAGGATGGCGTGCCCCTCGCCGAAGACCTTGTGGTTCGTGGGGCGGCCGCGCCGGAGGTCGTCGTCGTCCATGGCGGGCAGATCGTCGTGGATCAGGGAATAGGTGTGGACGTATTCCAGGGCCAGGGCGCCGGGCAGCGCCTGGGCCGCGGTGCCGCCCACGGCCTCGCTGGCCAGCAGGCACAGGACGGGGCGCACGCGCTTGCCGCCGGCCTCGAGGCTGTAGCGGATCGCTTCACCGAGCCGGGGCGCCTCCCCGGTCCGGAAAGGGGCCGTCAGTTCCGCGTCGAGCAGCGGGAGCAGGCGATCCAGATCGGCCCGGACCTGGGCAGAGGCGTCGGTCATCGACCCTTGCCCTCGTCCAGGGGCTCGGCGCGGTATTCGCCGCCCAGGCCCGCCTTGAGCAGCTCGACCTTGCGCTGCGCTTCCGCCAGCTGCTTCTGCAGGGCCTGGCTCAGCTGCACGCCCTCCTCAAAGCGGGCGAGGGCGTCCTCCAGGCTCAGGCTGCCGGTTTCCAGTTGCTGGACCAGGGCCTCCAGGTGGTCGAGACCAGCATCGAAGGAAGGTTCAGCGGTCATGGCGGATCCAGAGTGGGAGGGGCCCCGTCGGAGCCCCGACCAGTCTAGCCCTACCGCTTCCCTTTCACGCCATCCCTCATCTCCTTGCCCCCGTCCTTCACCGCGTAGTCCGCGGGCAGGACCCAGGTGGACTCCGGGATCGGGGCCGTCGAGATGGCCGTCGCTTCGGTGGTCATGTCCATGCCCATCAGGCCGGTGATGCGAGTGCGCAGCGGCACGCCCTTGAGCTTGGCCGTCTCCTGGTAGACCCGCTTGAACAGGACGCCCATCTGGCCCGGCATCCGGTTGAGCATCCCCATGGACTTGGCGTAGTCCCGTACCGGGAACTGCAGGGAGGGGTCCACGCTGAGCTCCTGGACCATCTTCCCCAGGGTGATGCGGACCTTCCGGCAGGGGCGGCCCAGCACGGTGTCGGGCCCCAGCTGCTCGACGGAGACCTCGGAGACATCCCCGAACATCATCTTCGTGACCATCTCCGGCATGCCTGCGGCCTGGTCTTCCATGGCCTGCATGGCCTCCTGGAGGTCCTTGAAGGCCATGCGGGTGATGACCTTCTTGGCGTGGTCGACGCTGTACATGACCTCGTGCTCGTAGTCCACCAAGCTGTCGCTCTTCGAGCCTGTATGGTTGACGCGCATCCGGGTGGCGCTGAGGTACTGCACCTGGCTGCCGTCCTTGGCCAGGGCCCCCTTGCCGGTGACCTGGCTGGTTATGGTCAGGTCGCCAGCCAGAAGGCTTGAAGCGGTTGCGAGCAGCACGAAGGCTGATGCAAAAAGGAGTCGCATGGTAAATCTCCGTTGAATTGCCTCCGAGCATACGCCCGGTCCCCATCCGGTGCCAGGCGAGTTTGAGATACCTTCTTCCTGGGGGTGTGCATGGCCCGGGTGCTTGTGGTGGATGACAGCAAGGAAACCTGCGAGTTCCTGGAGGAACTCCTGGGCTCCATGGGACTGGAGGTGGTCAAGGCCACGCACCCTGACAAGGCCATCGAACTGCTCCACGGGGAGCCCTTCGACCTGCTGCTCTCCGACATCAACCTGGAGGCCAAGAAGGACGGCCTGGACCTGCTGCGGGCGGCCAAGCCCCTGGGCGTGGACACCATCCTGCTGTCGGGCTTCGGCACCCTGGAAACCGCCATCGAGGCGGTGCGGGAAGGGGCCTTCGACTTCCTCAGCAAGCCCTGGAACAACGAGGAACTCAAGGCCCTGGTGACGCGGGCCCTGGCGCGCCGCCAGTCCAGCGGGCAGGGGGTGGTCCCGAGCGTGGCGGGCAAGGGGAAGCGCAGCCTCATGATCGGCTCCAGTTCCCGGATGATGGCCGTCTACAAGACCATCGCGAGTCTTCAGAACAGCCGGGCCACGGTGCTCATCACCGGCGAGAGCGGCACCGGCAAGGAACTGGTCGCCCGCAGCATCCACCTCTCCAGCGACCGCCGGGACAAGGCCTTCGTGGCGGTGAACTGCGGCGCCCTGACGGAGACCCTGCTCGAATCCGAGCTCTTCGGCCACGTGAAGGGCTCCTTCACGGGCGCCATCGGGGAGAAGCCGGGCCTGTTCGAGGAGGCCTCCGGCGGCACGATCTTCCTTGATGAGATCGGCGAGACCAGCCCGAGCTTCCAGGTGCGCCTGCTGCGGGTGCTCCAGGAGCAGGAGATCCGCCGCGTGGGCGGCAACAAGACCATCAAGGTGGATGCTCGGGTCATCGCCGCCACGAACCGCGACCTGCAGCTGATGGTCAAGGCCGGCACGTTCCGGGAGGACCTCTACTACCGGCTGGGCGTGGTGGAACTGGGGGTGCCGGCCCTGCGGGACCGGCGCGAGGACATCCCCGCGCTCATTGAACACTTCCTGGCCGAGTTCGGCCGCAAGGACGACCAGGTCTATCAGGTGCAACGGGAGGCCCGCCATGTGCTGGAGACCTACTCCTGGCCGGGCAATGTGCGGGAGCTGAGCAACGCCCTGGAGAACCTGACCCAGCTGAGTCGCGGGCGGGAGATCACCGTGGACGACCTGCCCGCCAAGATCCAGGCGGATGTCCTGAAAAAGGCCCTCCGCCGGCCCGAGGCGGACGACGAGGCCCCGGGTCTGATCTCCGACTGGCCATCCCTGGATGAGCTGGAGCGCCGCTACATCCAGCTCCTGCTGGGTCGGCATAAGGAAAAACAGCGCATCGCGGAGATCCTGGGCGTGGACCGGACCACCCTCTACCGCAAACTCAAGCGCTACGGCTTCCACGACGGGGAATAGGGCACTTAGGCAAAGTTTCCTTGTCGCAGCTTGCGACAAGTTGCAGATTGCCACGTGATTTTGCGATTTCCAAGAATGCTAAATCAAACGATTCCTTTAAATGTAATTTGGCGTAAACCCTGCTTATATGGTTCTCAATTCCTGCCGTGTCGGGAAAACCCAATGGAGAACTCCCAATGAAGAAGCTTGCCGCGCTGCTCATCGCTGCCGCCCTGATCAGCCCTGTCTTCGCCGAAGAGGCGAAGAAGCCCGCCGCCCCCAAGGCCGAGAAGGTCGAGAAGGTCGCCGAGAAGGCTGCCCCCGCCCCCAAGGCTGAGAAGAAGGCCAAGAAGGCTGCCAAGAAGGCTGAAGCCAAGGCCGAGCCCAAGGCTGCCGAGGCCAAGAAGGCCCTGACCGCCGAAGAGAAGAAGGCTGAGAAGCCCGCCGCCGCCCCCAAGGCCGAGAAGGCTGCTGCTGCCCCCAAGGCTGAGAAGAAGGCCAAGAAGGCTGCCAAGAAGGCTGAAGCCAAGGCCGAGCCCAAGGCTGCCGAGGCCAAGAAGGCCCTGACCG
>CAIRAS010000164.1 GCA_903876615.1 uncultured Holophagaceae bacterium | reverse complement strand
CGGCGGCCTTCCTGGTGGGGGTCCTGGCCTTCGTCCGCACGGTGATCTACGAGATCCGCGACATGCAGAACGACCAGATCATCGGCAAGGAGACCCTGCCGATCTTCCTGGGCAAGGCCGCCACCAAGGTCATCCTGCTGGCACTGCTGGGCGCCCTGCTGGCGGGCACCCTCTGGCTCACCTTCCAGAACCGCAACCAGGGCCACCCCCTGGCCGTGGCGCTGGTGCTGGTGCTGTGCTCGGCCTACCCGGTGCTCTACCTGTGGCTGTTCCACGAGCGCTTCACCACCGGCCGCACCCGCTTCGAGCTCAGCGTGGACTTCAGCTTTTATCTCGTGGGCCTCCTGGCCATCGTCTGCTGAGTCTTTTCCCGCCGCAGGCGGCCCATGAGAATCAGGGCGCCCGCGGCGCCCTGATTCTCAGAGTGTGAAAAGATAGCTGCTATGCGCCACTGGGTCTTGATCACGGGTTGTTCGACGGGCATCGGGCGGGCCCTGGTGCCGCTCTGCCGCCTGGCGGGCTGGGGTGTGGTGGCCACGGCGCGGCGGACGGAGACCCTCGCGGACCTGCCGCCGGGCGAGGACCTGCGGGTGCTGGCCCTGGATGTGACCGATGCGGCCAGCATCGCAGCGGCCGTGGAGGCCTGCGCGGACCTGCGGCTGAAGGCCCTGGTGAACAACGCGGGCTATGGCCAGGTCGGCCCCCTGGAGCTGCTGCGCGCCGAGGAGCTGCGGGCCCAGTTCGAGACGAATGTCATCGGCCTGCAGATGGTCACGAACGCCTTCCTGCCCCTGCTGCGGCGAGAACGCGGCGCCCGCATCCTGCAGGTGGCGTCCATGCTGGGGCGCCTGTCCATTCCCCTGGCGGGGGCCTACAACGCCTCCAAGCACGCGGTGGTGGCCTTGGCGGAGAGCCTGCGCCTGGAGGTGGGCCGCGAGGTGGCGGTGGTGCTGGTGGAGCCCGGCGCGATTCGCACGGCCTTCCGGCAGACCCTGGCCCAGATGTGGGGGGACCTGCCGGAGCGGGGCCGGGGCACCCGGTGGGAGAAGGTCCTGGCCCGCCACATGGCCGTGCGGCAGGAACGGGCCGACCGCTACGCCATGGACGCGGAGCCCTGCGCCCGGCGCATCGTCAACGCGCTGAACGCCGCGGTGCCGCCCCGGCGAGTGGTCATCGGCAAGGATGCCTTCTGGGCGGGCAAGCTGCGGGCCATCCTCCCCGAGGCCCTCTGGGAGCGGATCCTGCGCCGGGCCTATCGGCTGAATTGAGCTACTTGTAGATCCCGCAGCCCACCACGAGGCCGCTGTCGGCCAGGCAGAACGAGGTCTTCTGCTCGATCTTGCGGGTATCGGGGTTCATGCGCTTGTAGTCGGACCAGCCGCCACCTTTCTTCTGGGCCACAGCGAGGTTCTCCTTGATGTACTGCTTGCCGTCCGGATCCTTGACGTTGAGGCGGTTCACGCCCAGCAGGTTGGCCTCGGCGCCATGGGCCACCACCACCCCGTTCAGGTCGTAGACAAAGAGGTAGAGCGGGTTGCCGGGCTTGGCATGGAAGCGGCCCGAGCCCTTCTGGACCTCGGCGATGAAAGCCTCCTTGCTGTTGGCCTTCAGGAAGGCGATGCCCTCCTTCACCAGGGCCTCGGCCTTGGCCCGCTCGGCGGGCTGGGCCCCCAGGGGCAGCGCCAGGATCAGGGCAAGGGCAGAGATGGCGAGGCGGTTGCGCACGGGATTCTCCTTGGTAGGGATGCTTCCGTATCGACGGCAGGCCCGGGAAACTGAATCCTGGCGGTGCTGCCAGGTTGCCCCGTGCCCGCCCAGCGGGCTGCCGGATAGGCCGAGTCCCACCCCGCACAGGAGTGGCAGCCCCTAGGCTGGCCGCAGCCCCATCCGGGCCGAACAGGCCACCGAAGGGCTGCCTGCATGGTTGGTACACGCTGTCTAAGCGTTGCAATAAAAGTGATTGGTTGAAGTGATCGGAGCCAAGGTTCCGGGCCGGGTTGCCGCGGCCTCTGCGCGCTCGGCGGCGGACGTCGCCCGATCTCATTACTGTCTGGCCCATGGCCGATAAAGGGTTCGTTGATTGATCGTTTTTTACCACGCAGGCTTGTTCATATCTTAAGGTAATGGCGTTCCTCCGAGGGTACCACTGGCATGCGAAGGCTCGAGGCCGCATGAAATCCACCCCAACTCCGCTCCTGCGCAACCTGGTCCGCCTCGGGGTCCCTGGTCTGTTGCTGGCGCTGGGCCTGCTGTTCACCCTTGGCGCCTGGAAGCGCGAGCGGAGCGCCAAGCAGGGTGCGGTCCAGGCCTATTTCGACTACCGCAGCCGCGATGCGGTGGCCCGGATCGAGGCTCGCCTGCGTCAATACGAACAAGCCCTGCTGGCTGCCCGGGGGCTCTTCCAGGCCAGCGCAGCGGTGACCCACAGCGGGTTCGCCACCTTCGTTGCCAGCTTAGAGGTAACCCAGCGCTATCCAGGAATCCAGGGGATCGGCTTCTCGTTGGTGGTCCCCCCAGCCGAGCTGGACCGCCACATCCTGAAGATGCGCCGCCTGGGTTTTCCGGAGTACAGCATCCGCCCCGCCGGGGAGCGGGCGTGTTACAGCTCAATCATCTACCTGGAGCCGTTCAAGGATCGGAACCTGCGGGCCTTCGGCTATGACATGTTCTCCGAGCCGGTGCGCCAGGAGGCCATGCGCAGGGCCACGGATTCGAGCGATCCCGCCCTCTCCGGCAAAGTGCAATTGGTGCAGGAAACCGACCAGGGCATCCAGGCCGGGTTTCTTCTGTATGTTCCCGTGTACCGGAACGGTCGTGCCACGCAAACCGTCGGGGACCGGAGGCGGAACCTGCTTGGCTGGATCTATGCCCCCTTCCGGATGAACGATTTCATGCGCGGCGTGCTTGGGGAAGGCGAGCCTGACCTGGAACTGGAGATTTTCGATGGGCCGGGGGCAGGTGCTGAAGCCAAGATGTTCGATCGGGATCCCGCCCGTGTCATCGCGGCTTCAACGCTTCCTCAGGCGCGCCAAACCCTGTCCTTTGCGGGTCACTCCTGGACCGTGGCGACCCAGGCCCTGCCAGGGCTCATGACCAGGCATGGCCAGGACACCTCCTCGAGGATCCTGGGGCTAGGCACGTTGGTGAGCCTGCTCCTCGGCCTGACGGTCTTCTTGCTCGCGAGACACCTGGCCAAGATCCGAAGCCTCAACGAGTCCCTTGAGCAGAAGATCCAGGAACGGACCCAACGGCTGGAAAGCATCATCAGCGGAACGAATGTGGGGACCTGGGAGTGGCATGTTCCAAGCGGGGAGACCCTGTTCAACGAGCGCTGGGCCAACATCATCGGCTACACGTTGGACGAGCTTTCCCCCGTATCCATCAAAACCTGGAGGAGATTCGCCCATCCGGAGGATCTGAAAGCCAGCGGCGAACTGCTGCAAAAACACTTCCAGGGCGACCTTGAATTCTATGACTTTGAAACCCGGATGAAGCACAAGGATGGCACCTGGGTCTGGGTGCATGATCGGGGTCGCGTTTCCACCTGGACGGAGGATGGGAAACCCCTGCTGATGATGGGGACCCATACCGACATCACCAAACGCAAAGAGGCAGAGGCCGTTCTGGCCCGAGTGAAGGACCAGACCCACCAGCTCCAGAAGGCGGAAAGCCTGGGCCTCATGGCCGCGTCCATCGCCCACCACTTCAACAACAAACTGCAAGCTGTGATGGCCAATCTGGACCTGCTGAGTGCCCTTCCCAAGGGGGGAGACCCAACCAAACACCTGGCTGAGGCAAGGCTGGCCTCGGAAAAGGCGGCCGCGGTGAGCAGGCAGCTGCTGGCCTATCTTGGCAATACGCCTGGAGCACGGGCTCCGCTCCGTCTTGGCGACCTTTGCGCCGCCAGCCAGCCCCTCCTCCAGCAAGCCCTGCCGGCCGGGGTCACCCTGGCCAGTGCTTGCCGTGTGCCTGGCCCCACCGTTAAGGCCAACGCCGAGCAGGTCCAGCAGGTCCTGACCAACCTGGTGACCAATGCCGGGGAGGCCATGGGCGCTGTGGGAGGGTGCGTCCGCCTGAGCCTCAGCTGCTGCCCCGCGGCCGAACTCCCCACCGACCATCGCTTCCCGATCGATTGGCAACCGCAGGGGCCTGACTATGCCTGCCTGGAGGTGGCGGACACCGGCGCCGGGATTGCGAGTGCGGATATTGGAAAGCTGTTTGACCCCTTCTACTCCACCAAGTTCACGGGCCGGGGCTTGGGCCTGTCCGTGGTGCTGGGCCTGGTGCAGGCCCATGGCGGGGCCATCACGGTGGCCAGCCAGCCGGGCCAGGGCAGCGTCTTCCGGGTCTATCTCCCCGTATCGACCGAAGCGACGCCCAGGCGGCAGGAAAGGGCGGTTCAAGCCCCAGCGCTTAGCGGTGGCGGCACCCTCCTGCTGGTGGAAGATGACGACATGCTGCTCCTGGCGACGGGTGCCCTGGTTGAGCTCCTGGGATTCACCCTGCTCGCCGCAAAGGATGGTGTCGAAGCTCTGGAGCTGTTCCGCCAACATCGGGCTGAAATCCGCTGCGTCCTCACAGATTTGACCATGCCGCGCCTGGATGGCTGGGGGTTGCTGACAGCGTTGCGCCAGCTCGATCCCAGCCTGCCTGTGATCCTGGCCAGCGGCTACGACCAGGCCCAGGTTCTGGCCGGGACGCACGCTCATCAGCCGCAGGCCTTCCTGAGCAAGCCCTACGGCCTCACGCAGCTTCGGGCTGCCGTTCACGAGGCCCTCGCCGCCCGAGCTGCACCAGGGGACACCTGAGCGCAGCCTGGAGCAGTCTTTTCCGCGAGAGGAACCGGACCATGGATTACCGCCTGCAGGACCTTGTCGACATCCCCAAGCTCCAGTCCCTGCTGGACAACCTGTTTGTGTCCTCTGGCATCCCCTCCGCCATCATCGATCGGGAGGGGAAGGTTCTCACGGGGGCGGGCTGGCAGGACATCTGCACGAAGTTTCATCGGGTCCATCCCGAGTCGCTCAAGGATTGCATTCACAGTGATGTCACCATCGCAGCCGGTCTCACCGCCAGCACCGAGCACGCCCAGGTCACCTGTCCCCGGGGGCTGACGGACACGGCCACGCCGCTGGTCGTTGAGGGCCAACACCTTGCCAACGTCTTCACGGGGCAGCTCTTCATCGCCGAACCGGAGCGGGAGCAGTTCCGCCGGCAGGCCCGCCAGTTCGGTTTTGACGAGGTGGCCTACCTGGCGGCCTTTGACAAGGTCCCCTCCATCTCCCAGAAGCAGCTGGATGAACACCTGACCTTCATCGCCCAGCTTGCGGAACAGATGGCCATCCAGGGCCTGAACCAGCTGCGCACCCTGAGGGCAGAGGCGGCCCTCCGGCAAAGCGAGGCCCGCTATCGGCGCATCAGCGAAGGGCTGACGGACTACCAGTACCGGGTGCGGGTGGAAGACGGCCGGGCCGTCGCCACGGAGCACAGCCAGGGGTGCGAGGGCGTCACGGGCTACACGGTGGAGGACTTCGCCGCAGATCCCTACCTGTGGTTCACCATGATCGCTCCGGAGCACCGCGAGCTGGCCGTGGCGCGGGTGGCGAGAATCCTGGCCGGGGAAGAGATCCCGCCCTTCGAGCACCGCATCAGGCGCAAGGACGGGACCCTGGGCTGGGTCAGTGACCTGAGCATCCTGGAGAAGGACGCTGCAGGCAGGCTCATCGCCTACGACGGCATCGTGAAGGACATCACCGAGATCCACCGGGCCCTGGAGGAGCTGCGGGAGGTCCGGCAGACCAGCGAGCAGGTGATCGCCTGTGCCCAGGAAGGGGTCATCGTCTATGGCCCCGATCTGCGCTACCAGGTCTGGAACCCCTTCATGGAACAGCTGTCCGGGCTGCCCGCCAGCGAAGTGCTGGGCAAGCATCCACGGGAGGTGTTCCCCTTCCTTAGCGAGGCGGGCGTCATGGACCGGTTGGAGCGGGCCCTGGCCGGAGAAAAGGTCGATTCGGTCGATATCCCGCTCCCTATGGTGGGCCGTGGGAGGACGGGCTGGGTCACGGACACCAGCGCCCCTTTCCGGAATGCTATGGGCGAGCTGGTCGGCGTCATCGGCACCGTCAGTGACATCAGTGCCCGCAAGCAGGCAGAACTGGACCGGGCTCAGAGCCACGAGCTCCTCGCGAACCTCGCGGGCCTCGTGCCCGGTGTGGTCTATCAATACCGCCTCTATCCCGACGGGCGCTCCGCCTTCCCCTACTCAAGCCCCGGCATGAGCGATATCTATGAAGTGACCCCCGAAGAGGTTCGCCTCGATGCCACACCGGTTTTCGGGCGGTTGCACCCCGATGACTACGACTCCGTTGCGGAGGCCATTCAGGATTCGGCCCGAACGCTAGAAGAGTTCTACGCTGAATTCCGGGTCATCCTGCCTCGGCAGGGCCTGCGTTGGCGCTGGTCCCAAGCGCATCCCCAGCGCCTGGAAGATGGCAGCACGCTGTGGCACGGCATCATTCTGGACATCACCGATCGCAAGCAGGTGGAGGAGGACCGGCGCAGCCTCCAAGCCCAGCTTCAGCAATCCCAAAAAATGGAAAGCCTTGGCACCCTCGCCGGAGGGGTCGCCCACGACATGAACAACGTGCTGGGGGCCATCATGGCCCTGGCCAGCGTCCACCACCTGCAGGCGAGGGAGGGGACCCCCCTGCACAGCAACATGGAGACCATCCACAAGGCCTGCCAGCGGGGGAGCACCCTGGTGAAGGGCCTGCTGGGCTTTGCCCGGCAGGAACTGGCGGAGGCCCGGGAACTGGACCTGAACATCCTGGTGCAGGAGGAAGTGGCGCTGCTGGAGCGCACGACCCTCAAGAAGATCCAGCTGGAGATGGACCTCGCCGAGGATCTCAAGCCGGTCAAGGGGGATCCCGCGGCGCTGAGCCACGGCCTGATGAACCTCTGCGTGAATGCCGTGGACGCCATGCCTGAAGGGGGCCTGCTGACCTTGCGGACGCGGAACGAGGGCGCTGGCACCGTGCTCCTCGAAGTGGTGGATAGCGGCTGCGGGATGCCCCGTGCGGTCCTGGAGAAGGCGCTGGACCCCTTCTTCACGACCAAGCCCAAAGGCAAAGGCACGGGCCTGGGGCTGCCCATCGTCTACGGCATGGTGGAGTCCCATGGGGGGCAGATGGAGCTCCTCAGCGAGCCCGGGCAGGGCACCCGGGTGAGGCTGCACTTCCCGGCCTGTGCACCCCAGTCCCCAGGTTCGGCCGATGTGGCTGACTCGCGGGCGGAGTGCTCCCAGCCCGCACTGGCCATCCTCCTGATTGACGACGATGAGCTGATCCAGAGGGCTGTGGAGGCGGTGCTGGAGCGCCTGGGCCACACCAGCACGACGGTTCCCAGCGGTGAAGCCGCTCTGGCGGCGCTGGCAGAAGGGCTGCAGCCCGATGTGGCAATCCTGGACATGAACATGCCGGGACTGGGCGGCGCTGGCACCCTGCAGGGGCTGCGCGCCCTTCGCCCGGACTTGCCGGTCCTGCTCGCCACGGGCCATGCCGATCAGGCCGCCCTGCATCTGATTCAGGCCTTCCCGAACACCACGCTCCTCGCCAAACCCTTCACCCTGGGAGAGCTGCAAGCGCAGTTGAGCTGCCTCGAAAGGGTGCGACCCCAGGTGTTACCGACGCGGTGAAGCCAGGCTGCGGGGGGGGAGCCGGGGCTCCTCCTCCGGTGTTCAGCGGGGGCGGAAGGGTTTTCGAGGGGGCGCTGGGGACCAGGGGGCCACCCTGCCAGACTGGGGGCATGTCCGAAGACCGCCTCTACCTCATCGATACGTTCGCCTTCATTTTTAGGGCCTACTTTGCCAATCCCCGGCTGAAGAACGGGGCCGCCTACACCTTCACGCGGCTGGTGCTGCAGCTGCTGGAGAAGCACAAGCCGACCCACATCGCCTGTGTGTTCGACACGCCGGAGCCCACCTTTCGGCACGTGATCTATCCGGAGTACAAGGCCAACCGGGCCGAGATGCCCGAGGACCTGCGCCCCCAGATCCCCATGATCCGGCAGCTGGTGGAGGCACTCTCGATTCCCATCGTGGAGCTGCACGGCTACGAGGCCGACGACGTGCTGGCCACCCTGGCGAGGGAGTCCGCGGCCCACGGCCTGCCCTCGGTCATCGTGAGCCCCGACAAGGACCTGCTGCAGCTGGTGGACGACGACCTCCACATCCAGGTGCTCAACACCAAGGATGGCGAGATCTGGCATGACCGTGCCGGCGTCAAGGAGCGCATGGGCGTCTGGCCCGAGCAGGTGGTGGACTTCCTGAGCCTCGTGGGGGACGCCTCGGACAACGTGAAGGGCGTGCCGGGCATCGGCGAGAAGGGTGCGGCCCTGCTGCTGGAGCAGCACGGCACCCTGGAGGCGGTCATCGCCGCCAAGGCCGACCTCAAGCCCAAGCAGCGCGAGGGACTCGAGCGGGCCGCCGAGTGGCTCGACCTCACGAAGCGCCTCGTCACGGTGGTGACGGACCTGCAGCTGCCCCTGCACCCGGCGGACCTGGCCTATGCCGGCGTGGACGAGGCCAAGGCCCGGGAGACCTTCAAGGCCCTGGGCTTCCAGGGGCTCACCAAGGAGTTCACTCAGACGGCCAAGGAAGCGGGCAACGCCCGCACCTACCGGGCCGCGGCCAGCCTCGCGGACCTGGAAGCCGCCGTCGCCGCCTGCCGGACCGCCGGCCGCTTCGGCCTGGATACCGAGACCACCAGCATCGATCCCACCCGGGGCCACATCGTGGGCCTGAGCCTGGCCTGGGCGCCCAACGCGGTCCTGTACGTGCCCCTGGCGCACCTGAAGCCCGCCACCGCCGACACCGAGGGCTCGCTGCCGGGGCTGCTGCCCGACAGCGGCCTGCCGGACGGCCTGCTGGACCTGCAGGGCGAGGCCGGGGCCTTCTTCGCGGAGCTGGCGCCCCACCTGGATCCCCGGAACCTGCCCTTCGAGGCCGTGCGGCGCATGCTGCGGCCGCTGCTGGCGGACCCGGCGGTGGGCAAGTGCGGCCAGAACCTGAAGTACGACCTGCAGGTGCTGGCCCGCCACGGCCTGCCGGTGGCGGGGCTGGCGGACGACAGCATGGTGCTTAGCTACCTCCTCGAGAGCGGCGTGCGCCACAACCTGGATGACCTCTCCACGCGGCACCTGGACGTGAAGCCCATCGCCTTCGAGGAGATCGTCGGCAAGGGGAAGGGCCAGAAGCGCTTCGACGAGGCCGAGTTCGAGCCCGCGGTGCAGTACGCCGCCGAGGATGCGGACCTGGCCCTGCAGCTCTGCGACAAGCTGCGGGCGATGCTCACGGATGACCGGCTGCGGCGCCTCTACGAGGAGGTGGACCTGCCGCTGGTGGAGGCGCTGGCGGCCTTGGAATCCCACGGTGTGAGGCTTGACCTGAATGTCCTTTCCCATCTCGCCATGCGCATGCATGGCGAGCGAAAACGAGCAGAGGCAAGAGTCCTCGACCTGGCGGGCGAGCCCTTCAACCTCAACAGCCCCACCCAGCTCGGCGGCATCCTGTTCGGCAAGCTGGGCTACAAGCCCGTCAAGTTCACCGGCAAGACCAAGGCCCCCAGCACCGACGAGGACGTGCTCCAGGAGCTGGCGGAGACCCAGGGCGCCGAGATCGCCCGGGAGCTGCTGCGCCACCGGCAGATGGTGAAGCTGCTGGGCACCTACGTGGAGGCCCTGCCG
>CAIRAS010000163.1 GCA_903876615.1 uncultured Holophagaceae bacterium | reverse complement strand
GACATCGCCAAGCGCCTCATCGACCACGGCTACCACCCGCCGACGATCTACTTCCCGCTCATCGTCCCCGGCGCGCTCATGATCGAGCCCACCGAGAGCGAGGGGACGGACGAGCTGGACGCCTTCTGCGACACCATGCTGCAGATCGCCAAGGAGGCCGAGGAGAACCCGGACCTGCTGCACCAGGCCCCCGTGCTGGCACCCCTGCGCCGCCTCGACGAGACCACCGCCGCCCGCAAGCCCGTCCTGCGGTGGACCCGGCCCTAGGCTGTCGCTTTCAATTCAGACAAAAGAGAAGCGGGGTCGCCCCCGCTTCTCTTTTGTCTGCTTGCCTGGCCCTAGGGGCTACTTAACCACCAAGGTGCGCATCATGTCGTGCTCTTCGTGCTCGAGGATGTGGCAGTGCCACACGTACTCGTTGCCGCCGGTGCGCGGGCTCACGGGGACCACGAAGGGCACGGCGGGCAGGGCGAGCTTCATGATGACGGTGGTGATCTCACCGGGGTGCATCTTGACGGTCTCCTTCCAGCCGAGCTCGGTGGCCTCGGGGCCGCGGGCGGTGCCCAGGCCCGTGGGCGTGGCGGCCGCGCCGATGGCGGTGGTGGCGCCGTAGGTGATGGGGTCGAAGCCCTGGCGGGAGAGGATCTGCACGTTGGAGAGGTGGAAGTGGATGGGGTGCGTGTCACCGGTGAGGTTGGCGATCTGCCAGACCTCGACGGCGTTGTTGGTGGACACCTCGGTGGGGATGGAGCCCTCAGGATCCTTGGGGTCGTAGTAAGGACGGCCGAAGTCACCGGCGGGGGTCTTGATGTTGGTGCCGAGCATTTGGATGAGACGGTTGTAGGCGTCCACGGCCTCGTTCAGGGTCAGCTGACGGACCACGATGCCCTTGCGGGTGGGAATGGGCAGGGGCGCGGTGGTGATGGAAGCCCAGCTCAGGGTCGTGGCGGTGGCCACGGGGCCCGCCAGGGGGGGATCGATCTTCGCGTCGCTCACGCTGGCCAGGGCCGTGGTGGGGGTGAGCTTGAAAGCGGGATCTTTGGTGATGGTCTTGGCGTCCAGCTTCACCTCGAAGCGCATGAGGATGGAGGTGTCGCCGACGAGGGTGGGGCTGGGATAGTCGTTCTCAGGAGCCCCATTTGGGTAAGGGCCAGGGGCATTGTTGTAGAGGATGTACTTCTTGCCACCCTTGCCGTTGAGGTCGAGGATCAGGTCCAAGCGCTCGGCGGGGGCCACGATGAGGCTGCCACCGGGGGCCGCGGGGTTCACATAGCGGCCACCCGCAGCGTCCACCAGGGTGGTCAGGTTGGCCTGGGCCACGACAACGGGCTTGGCCAGGAAGCCGCCCTCGGTGCCGATGACGGTCCAGGCGGGGCCGGGCTTGGTGAAGTCAGGGACGCCTTGGCCGTTGTCTTCGTAGAGGGCGAGATTCAGCACCCGGGCATTGCAGGCATTGAGGACGCGCAGGCGGTAGCGGCGGGGGTCCACGGTGGCCTTGGGGTAGGCGGCGCCGTTCACCAGCATGGTGTCCCCGAAGGCCTCGGGCACCACGGACACGCCAGGGGCGGTGCTGGTGTTCCACAGGTTCGCATCGTATTCGTAGGGGTACCAGAGGTCTCCCACATTCTTGGCAGAGCCCGGGAACGGGCGGCTGCGGTCAGGCACGTTGCCGTTCTGGAAGATCTTGTCCTGGAAGACCAGGGGCAGCTCGCGGCCGCCGTTCTCCACGAAGGCGGGCAGCCCGAAGTCACGCACCAGGGCCGCCTCGTAGGTGTCCCGGAGGAGGTAGGCGGAGGCGATGCCGGCATAGGCATTGAGACGGGTGATGCCCATGGCGTGGTCGTGGTACCACATCATGCGGGCGCTCTGGTTGTTGGGGTAGTAGTACTCGGCCTCGTTCTTGGGCACGGTGCCTGCCGCCGTCTCCAGGGGACGCAGCACCTTGTTGTTGAGGAAGCTCACGCCCTGGTGGCCCTGGTCATCCCAGAAGCTGAAGGGGCCGCCGTCGCTGGTCCAGGGCACCTGCCCGCCATGGAGGTGGGTGGCGGTGCGGTTCTGCTGCACGGAGGAGTCCGCGCCCTGGATGCTGCTGTCCACCGGGAGGATGTGGGCGTTGGGCAGGTTGTTGCGGAAGGTGATCTGGGTGGGGACACCCTTCTGGGCGATGATGATGCCACCCAGGTGCTTCTGGAGGGGGATGGTGCCCACAGCCACACCCAAGGCCCGGGTGGGGTTGTAGCCCCAGAGGGTGGTGGGGGGCAGGCTCGGGTGGAGCTGATCCGTGTACTGGTTGATGTCGATGGTGTAGTGGTTGGCCACCAGCTTGCTGCCGGTGAAGGTGCGGGTGCCGTCCGGCAGGGCCACGGGAATCAGCCCGGGAGCCCGGAGCTCGGTCATGAACTTGGTCAGCGTCGGACTGGACTGCCAGGTGGGGACGGGGGTCACCACGACGCCCTGCGCGACGAGGCTTTGACCCGAGGCCAAGAGGATCGCGGCCAGGCCGAGGAAGGGAAGGCCGGACCGGAAGGACCGGGGGAAGAGGCTGGGTTGAGGCAGGCAATGGCTCATGGGTGAAACTCCAGGGTTACAAAGGTTGAGCAGCGGGGACCCCGCAGCTGACAATCCGGGTAGACCTTAAAGTCTATGGATCCTTAGGTGTTTCACCAGTTTGTACTAAACCTTAAGTATTACTACGTGCTGTAATGGTTAAACCTACATTGAAGTCAATAATACAAACATTGATTAAGCCTTTTTTTGATAACAACTTGAAAAATGACCTCGAGATCAGGGAAGCTGCCTGGGATGAGGTCGACCCTGGACGCAGAAACGCAGGAAGCGGGGGCGACCCCGCTTCCTGCGTTTCTGCGTTTACCTCGGTGGAGTGGCTTACTTCACCACCAGGGTTCGCATCATGTCGTGCTCCTCGTGCTCGAGGATGTGGCAGTGCCAGACATACTCGTGGCCGCCGGTGCGGGGGCTGACGGGGATCGTGAAGGGCACCTTGGGCAGGTTGAACTGCATGATCACGGTCGTGACCTCACCGGGATGCATCTTGATGGTCTCCTTCCAGCCAAGCTCGGTCGCCTCGGGACCCCGGGCCGGAATGGTCGGGTAATAGGTCGGGACCGCGGGCGTGCCGGCTGCCGTGTTCTGGTAGGCGAGGGTATCAAACACCCGCCGGGACAGGATCTGGGCATTGGCGAGATGGACATGGATCGGGTGCGTGTCACCCGTCAGGTTGGCAATCTCCCAGACTTCGGTGGCGCCCGCCGCGGGGGTCTCGGTGGCCTCGGAGAGCGGATCGGCCGGATCGAAGTAGGGTCTGGAGAAGTCTCCCGCCTTCGGCGCCACATTGGTCCCGAGCATCTGGATCAGGCGGCCGCTGGCGTCGTAGCCCTCGTTGAGCGTCAGGTGGCGCACGGTGACCCCCTTGCGGGTCGGAATGGGCAGGGGCGCGGTGGTGGCCGTCAGCCAGCTCAGGAGCGGCGTGGGCATGGCGGGCAGCCGACCGGCCAGGGGTGGATCGATCTTGGCGTCAGGGATGCCGGCCATGGGCATGAAGGGCGTGAGCAGCCAGGGGGCGTCTTTTAGAATGGTCCTGCTGTCCGCCTTGACCTCGAAGCGCATGAGGACCGACGTGTCCCCGATTCCGGCGGCATTGGGATAGTCGTTGGTGAAGGCGCCATTGGGGTAAGGGGCTGGGGCATCGTTGTAGAGGATGTACTTCTTGCCGCCCTTGCCGTTGAAGTCCACCACCAGGTCGAAGCGCTCGCCGGTCGCCACGATCAGGCTCCCGCCCGGGGCGGCCGGATCGACATATCGACCCGCCAAGGGATCCACAAAGGTTGTCAGAGGCGCCGAGGGCACGTTCACGGGTCTGGCCAGGAAGCCACCCTCGGTGCCGATCACCGTCCAGTGCGGCCCGGGCTTCTTGAAGTTCGGCTGACCATGGCCGTTGTCCTCATAGAGCTGCAGGTTGAGCACCCGAGCCTGGCAGGCGTTGAGGACCCGGAAGCGGTAGCGCCGGGGATCCACGGTGGCCTTAGGGAAGGCGGCACCGTTGACCAGCATGGTGTCGCCGAAGGCCTCGGCCACGACGGAGGTGGGAGGCAGGGGATTGGGCGCGCTGGGGTCGCGGTCCCATCGGGCCAGGTCGTACTCGTAGGGATACCAGAGGTTCCCCTTGCCCTGGGCG
>CAIRAS010000162.1 GCA_903876615.1 uncultured Holophagaceae bacterium | reverse complement strand
GGCCCAGGTCATGGCCGCCGCGGACGCCGAGGCCCTCCTCAAGCTGCTGCTGGCCCTGCCCCACGGCGTCGAGGCCATGAGCCCCGACATCAAGGGCCTGGTCCAGACCTCCACCAACATGGGGGTCATCGACACCCGCGCCGACGAAGTCGAAGTGAACCTGCTCACCCGCAGTTCCATCGACGCCTCCAAGGTCGCCCTCTCCGAGCGCATCGCCGCCACCTGCGCCCTGGGCGGCTTTGCGGCCCACACCACCGGCGGCTACCCCGGCTGGAAGCCCGAGCCCAACGCCTCCCTGGTGCAGATCGTCAGCAAGACCAACGAGCGCCTCTTCGGCAAGCCCCTGGTCATCATGGCCATCCACGCGGGCCTGGAGTGCGGCCTCATCGGCGAGAAGTACACCCGCATGGAGATGGTCTCCCTCGGCCCCAACATGTGGGACGTGCACACCCCCGACGAGCACGTGAGCATCTCCTCTGTCGCCAACTTCTGGAAGCTGCTCACCGCCGTCCTCGAGTCCGTGTAGCCGCGTCATTACCGGCCCTTGGCGCAAGCCCGGGGCCGTGATAACCTTGTCGACTGCCGCGCTCGCGCGGAAGCCATGGAGAGTTGTCCGAGTGGTTTAAGGAGCACGCCTGGAAAGTGTGTGTAGGTCAAAAGCTTACCGAGGGTTCGAATCCCTCACTCTCCGCCAACTGAAGCCGCCCCCGGGCGGCTTCTTTTATTGGCGGAGAGCGAGGGATTCGAAGTCACTGAATTGCTGGCAGGTAGGCGCCCCTGTAGACAGCCCGGGGGGCTGTCGGAAGGGATCAGCGCCGTGCCAGCAATTCGTGCGGCCGGAGGGGACGCCGCAGAGCGGTGGCCCCGGAGGGAATCCCGCGGCCTAAACCCGCCAAACGCTTCGGCGGAGGCGGAGAGCGAGGGATTCGAAGTCACTGAATCACCGGCCTTCGTTTTGGCCCGGTCCCGCAGGGCCCCTGGTCACTTAGAGTGCCTAACAAAACCCCGCGGTGTCGCGAGGGGTTTTGTTACGCACTCTTACTGAAGCAGACCGTGTCCGTGAGGGTCTGGTTGTAGGTGGGAAGGAAGACACTCGCTTCCATGCAGTAGGACCCGGGCGGCAGGCTGGGCAGCGGATCAAAGCCGTTGTCCATGTCCGGTCGGACCTTCGCGGTGGTGGTGGCCACCACGGCGCCGGCGCCATTCCGGATGGTGATGGTCGCCACGGCCCCGAACAAGGCGGGATCCGGCTGGATGGCCCAGGGCGAGGTCCCGGGGGGGTTGAGGGTGGTGAGATCGGATTTGCCGATGACCACGAAGCCGGTGACGCTCCGGTCGGCCATGTCGTGCCGGATATAGCCCCGCCCCGCCCCGGCGTTCATGGTCACCAGGTCGATGGCCAGGGGCAGACTCGCGGGGTTGGCCGAGAACATCTTCGTGCCATCGACCCATGGGTCCCTGGGTGTGCCGAGCACCGTCGAGGCAGCGCAGGCGGCCTTCACCGTGGCGACGAGGCCGGCCTTGCCCTGCCACAGCCCCTTGTTCCACTCCGTGAAGAGCCTGCTGTAGAACGCACTGTCCGCCCGCCAGAGGGCCGCGTAGACCATGCAGGCATCCTCGATGGCAGCGGAGTTCATCCCGTAGTTGTTCGGCCAGGCGGAGTGGATGACCTCGGGCCGGATCGAGCCGTAGGCCGCCAGGTAGGCCGGGTCATCCAGGAGGGTCACGGTCTCGCCGTAGCCGGCGATCTCCTGCGCCGAGAAATACTGCATGAAGTCTGAAGACCGGAGGGAGTAGAGCATCACCGACGCGATGGACTGGCTCAGATACTCGTTGAGCCTGTATAGGTTGGTCTCAGCATCGGTGGTCAGCCCGCTGTAGCCAGGCACATAGAGGTGGGCGACCTCGACCACGTACCAGCTGGCCCAGTAGAGATCCGCCTTGGGCTTGGCATCGGCATAGAGGTTGTCGAGGGCGCCACCCCAGGAGCGGTGGCGAGTCGGGTCATAGATGAGGTTGAACGACTTCACGGGCGCGGTGCCAAGAAGGTTGTTCAGCACCGCAACCAGGTGGCCGTGGTAGTCGCGGATCCAGGCTTCTTCATCCGCGGTGAACCCCGAAATACTGACCGTGATGTTGCTGGCCGTGGGCAGCGCCGGGGCCGTTACCGTGAGGACAAGACCCACGGTAGTCGAGCCCCCCGGGTTGGACGCCGTGACCACGTAGGTGGCCTGGGCTGAAACAACCGTCGGGGTCCCCGTCATCACCCCTGTGCTGGGGTTGAGGACCAGTCCCGCTGGCAGCGCCGGGCTGGCGGTGTAGGACACCACGGCCCCCCCGCCGCTGGACGGCGCATTGGCCGTGATGGCCGTACCCCGGGTGTAGGTCGCAGGGTTGGCGGAATAGGTGAGGGCTGCAGGCGCCTGGACCGTGGGCGTGCTGGCCCCGCCACCCCCGCCGCCACAGCCGGCCGACAGGAGGAGGACCGTCACGGCGGGAAACAGCAGCCAGCTCGGCACGCTCATGATGACCCCAGGGTAGGAAACGCCTCCCCCAGTCTGTCATGGTGCGGATCGCCCGGACGCAGGCGGCATGCGGGTTCTGGGCATCACCCCTCGCCCCAGCGGGTGTTCCAGCACCTGGGCAGTGCATCAATGCCGGTTCTGTCACACTCTGCCGATCCCAAGGAAGTCCGATCCTGTACCCCATTGAAACCCCCGCAGCGAAAGTGATATCGGGCATCAGCCCAGTCGCCAGGGGCAGTCAGCCGCAGTCCTAAGGGAGAATCCATGACACCTTGCACGCCGCTAAGACTCAGGGCCTTCGCTCTGCTGGTGGCCCTGCCCGTGGCCGCCCTGCTGGCCCAGGCCCCGCCCCGCGCCTATGTGGGTGCCACCCTGGTGAACCCGGGCGAGGCCCCCATCGCGAACGCCGTGGTGGTGGTGAAGGACGGCCGCATCCTGGCCGCCGGATCGGCGGCGAAGGTGCTGATTCCTGCCGACGCGGAGCGGATAAGCGTCCTCGGGAAGTGGATCATGCCGGGCCTGGTGGATGCCCATATGCACTTCTTCCAGTCCGGCGGGCTCTACACCCGGCCCGATATCAGGGACCTCCGGGCCTATCGCAGCTACGAGCAGGAGACGGCGATGATCCGCCGCGACCTCCCAGACACCTTCGCTCGCTACCTGCGGTGCGGCATCACCAGCGTCATCGACATGGGTGGGCCCAACTGGAACTTCGAGGTCCGCGACCTGGCTGCGAAGACGGCGCTGGCGCCCCATGTGTGGGTGGCGGGCCCCCTGCTCACCCCGGGGCCGCTGAAGGGTCGCACCGGCGGCCCCCACTTCCTCACCACGGGCAGCGACCCGGCGGTCATCGCCGGCACCACGGAGGAGGCTGCGAGGGCCGAGGTGCGCCGCCAGGCGGCGTTGCACACGGACCTCTTCAAGCTGTGGGTCTCCGAGGGGCCCAGCACGGCCGCGCAGAAGGCCGCCTATGACGAGGCGAAGAAGCTGGGGTTGCGGGTGGCGGTGCATTCCACCTCCCTGGCCGGGGCCACGGAGGCCGTGCAGGGTGGCGCGGACATCCTGGTGCACAGCGTGCTCGACCGGCCCATTCCCGACGCCCTCATTGCCGAGATGAAGCGGCGGGGCGTCATCCTGATCCCCACCCTGGTGGTGTTCCGGGGTGGGCCGATGCTGCGCACCCGGCGCTTCGTCTTTGAGCCCTGGGAGTTTGAGCTGGCGAACCCCCAGGTCATGGGCACCCTCTTCGACGTGCTGCATCTGCCCCTGAAGCTCGACGAGGCCGCGACGAAGGCCATCCAGGAGGGCAAGGTCTGGGAAGCACCGGCGGTGGCCCTGGATAACCTGCGTCGCCTCGTAGCTGCCGGGGTCACGGTGGCCACGGGCACCGACGCCGGCAATCAAGGGACGTTCCACGGGGCTTCCTACTACACGGAACTGAAGCTCATGGCCCAGGCGGGTCTGTCCGCGCAGGACATCCTGGCCTGTTCCACCCTCAACGGCGCCAAGGTGCTTGGCAAACAGCAGGAGTTCGGCTCCCTGGAGGCAGGGAAGCGGGCCGACCTGCTGGTGCTGGACGCGGATCCCCTGCAGGACGTGCTCAACACCCGCCGCATCCATCTGGTGGTGAAGGACGGCCAGCCCTATGCCCCGGCAGAGCTCCTCAAGCCCACCGTCGAGGACGTCGTCCAGCGGCAGGTCAATGCCTACAATGCGCGAGATGCCGTGGCCTTCGCAGCCACCTATGCGCCGGACGTGACCATCCGCACCCTGCCCGAGACCACGGACCTGTTCCGGGGGC
>CAIRAS010000161.1 GCA_903876615.1 uncultured Holophagaceae bacterium | reverse complement strand
TTGCGCGCGGGCGGCTGGGCGCGCCGGGCTGCGGGATGGGCCGCATTGGAGGCCCGGGCGGGTTCGGTGCGCCGGGATTCCGCGCCGGTCTTGAAGCGCGAGACCACTTCGGCCAGGGTGTGGGCCTGGCTGTCCAGGGTCTCGGCGGCGGCGGCCGCCTCTTCCACCAGGGCCGCGTTCTGCTGGGTCACTTCGTCCATCTGTACCACGGCCTTGTTGAGCTCGATGAGGCCGGTGCTCTGCTCCTGCGTGGCATTCGCGATCTCGCCCACAAGGGCGGTCACGCGCTGCACGTTCGCCACCACTTCCTGGATGGTCTCGCCCGCGTGGGCGGCCACCTTGCTGCCGTCCATGGACTTGGTCACGCTCTCGCGGATCAGGACCTTGATCTCCTTGGCCGCGTCCGCACTGCGCTTGGCCAGGTTCCGGACCTCGGCGGCAACCACTGCGAAGCCCCGTCCCTGTTCACCGGCCCGGGCCGCTTCCACTGCCGCATTGAGCGCCAGCAGGTTGGTCTGGAAGGCGATCTCATCCACCACGCCGATGATCTCGTTGATCTTGGCGGAGCTTTCGTTGATCGACTCCATCGCCGCGATGACCTGGGTGACGGCGGTGCCGCCGTCCTGGGCCACCTGGCGGGCCTTGACGGCCTCCGTATTGGCGGACTGGGCGTTCTCCGCCGTCAGGTTCACGTTGCTGGTGATCTGCTCCAGGCCGCTGGCGGTCTCCTCGAGGTTGGCCGCCTGCTCTTCGGTCCGGCTGCTCAGGTCCTGGTTACCCATGGCGATCTCGCCCGAAGCCGAGGCGATGGCCGTGGCTCCTTCCTGGACCTGGATCAGCGCTTCGCGCATCTGCACGATGGTCTCGTTGATGGCCTTGCCCAGCTCCGCGAAGACGCCCTGGTAGTTGCCCTTCATCTGGGAGGTGAAGTCGTTCTGGCTCATGAGCTGGATGACGTTGTTGGCTTCGACGAGGCCCTGGAGCCCGTCGACACAGGCGTTGATGTTGTTCTTGATGGTGTTGAAGTCGCCGTTGTACTCATCGGTGATCTTCGGGGGCACATCGCCCTTGCCGATGCGGTCGATGTAGCCGGCGGCCACGTTGAGGGGGCCGATGACGGCGTCGAGGGTGTCGTTCACGCCCTGGACCACCTTCTGGAAGTCACCCTGGTGCTTGGAGGCATCGGCCCGGGTCTTGAGCTTGCCCTCCACGCCGGCCTGGGCCAGCATGCCCGCGTCCCCGACGAGGGCGTTCACGGCGTCCACGCACTGGTTCAGGTTGTTCTTCAGCACGTTGAAGTCGCCGTTGTACTTGTCCGTGATCTTGGCCGGGATGTCGCCCTTGGAGATGCGGTCCACATAGCCCGCTGCCACGTTGAGGGGGCCGATGACGGCATCGAGGCAGTCGTCCACGCCCTGCACGATCTTGCGGAAGTCGCCCTGGTGCTTGGAGGCGTCGGCGCGGGTGGCCAGCTTGCCCTCCACGGCGGCGACACTGAGCATGGCGGCGTCCGCCACGAGGGCGTTCACGGCATCCACAGCCTGGTTCAGGTTGTTC
>CAIRAS010000160.1 GCA_903876615.1 uncultured Holophagaceae bacterium | reverse complement strand
TCGCCCATGCCCCGGAAGATGGACACGATGCCGTCGTAGGCCGCGCCGATGCAGGCGGCCACGGCCAGCTCCTTGGCCTGGTTGCCGGCCTTCTCGCCCGTCACCAGGATCTCGGCGGTGGCGGTGGCCTCGGGCCAGGGGAAGATGCCGTGGTTCTCGACCATGAAGTGGTGGCGCAGGGGTACCAGGAACAGGATGCCGATGCAGCCGCCCAGGAAGCTCACGATCACGACTTGCCACAGGGTGGGCACGGGGACGCCGCTGCCTGGTGTGTTGGCCAGGATGTAGAGGGCGGGGATGGTGAAGGCCGCGCCGCTCACCACATGGCTGCTGTTGGCGCCGATGCTCTGGACGATGACATTCTCGAGGATGGTGTTCTTGCGGGGGAAGAAGCGGCTCAATCCCACGGCCAGGATGGCGATGGGGATGGCGGCCTCGATGCCCTGGCCCAGCTTCAGGGCCAGGTAGGCGGCGGCCATGCTGAAGATGGCGCAGAAGATGAGGCCCATGGCGATGGCCCGGGGCGTGACTTCCGGCACGCCGTCCTGGGGCACCAGCGGGATGTAGGCCTCCCCCGGCTCCAGCGGCCGCCGCGCATTAAGGGGCAGGCCCTTGATCTCCTGGGGTTCGGATCCGTGGGACATGGGTGCTCCTCGAGAACGATAGACAGTACGCGTTTCAGAATCGACGCTTCAGGATCCCACTTTTTCGCGGCAGGCATCCAGGTAGAGGCCCCCGGCCAGGAGCAGGAACACGGCCAGGCCGATCCAGTTGCCCCAGGCGCCAACGAACACCCCGAAACCGCCCCAGGTGGTCATGTCGGGGATGAGGTGCACGTGGGCGGAGTCTTCGAGGAACTTCAGGAAGGCGGCGAACACGCCCACCAGGGCCCCTCCGGCGATGAAGCCCGAGGCGATCAGGGTGCCCTTCTCGTGGCGGGCCTTGGCGAGGGTTGCATCCTTGCTGGAGCGCTCCACGAACCAGGCCACGGCGGCTCCCAGCACCAGGGGGGAGTTCAGCTCCATGGGCAGGTACATCCCCATGGCGAATGCCAGGCCGGACACGCCACACATCTCCACCGAGGCGGCGATGACGGCGCCGATGACGTACATGAACCATGGGGCACCGGCACCGCCGAAGACGCCGCGCAGCACCGCGGCCATGGCGTTGGGCTGGGGCGCGGGCAGGGGATGGGGGTGCAGGGCGCTGGGGGAAAAGCCGTAGACCTTGGCCATGAGCAGGATGACGGCGGTGGTGGCCACGGAGGCGGCGATGCTGCCGACGATGTTGCTTATCTCGATGGTGCGGGGCGTGGCGCCCAGCCAGTAGCCGATCTTGTACTGGGTGACCAGGGAGCCGGCCATGGAGAGGGCCGAGCAGACGACGCCACCTACCAGCAGCACTTGGAGCATCCCACTGCGGCCCGCGAGCCCCAAGGAGGAGAGGGCCGCAGCGGTCACGATGAGGGTGGTCAGGGTCATGCCGCTGATGGGGGTGGTGCTGATCATGGCCACGGCCCAGGCGCTCACGGCGGTGAACAGGAAGGTGATGACCAGGGTCAGGCCCGTGGCGGCCAGGGCCAGGTGCAGGCTGCGGGCCTCGCCCGCCAGCACGGAGAACCGGAAGTAGGCGAGGATGGCCAAGGCCACGCCCACAATGCCCAGCAGGTTCACACTCATGGGCATGGCGCGGTCCGTGCGGATGTCCTCCACCTGGCGCGCGCCGCCCTTCAGGAGGTGGACGATCTCGCCGAAGGCCTGCTTCGTGGCCTTCGCGATCACCGGGGACATCTTCAGGATGGAGATAATGCCTGCGGCGAAGATGCCGCCAATGCCCACGGGTCGGACGTAGTTGGCGAAGATGGCCTCGTAGCCCATGGTGTGCAGCGGAACCGCGCCGGCGGAGATGGCCCCGGGGATGAACTGGCCCAGGTGCGCGAAGAGAGGCACCAGCACCAGGAAGCTGAGCAGGCTGCCCGCCATGATGATGGCCGCGTACTGGAGGCCCATGATGTAGCCCAGGCCCAGGACTGCGGCGGCGGTGTTCATGGAGAACACGGCCTTGAACCGGCCGGTGAACGCGTCCAGCGCGCCGATGGAGGCGGTGCTGAAGTTCTCGGCCCAGCCACGCATGGCGGGGCCCACGAAGTCGAAGGCGGCGGCGGTGAGGGCGGAGTAGGTCAGCACGATGGCGCTGTGCCCGCCCCGCTTCCCGGCCATGAGGATCTCGGTGGTGGCGGTGCCCTCGGGGAAGGGCAGGCGGCCGTGGAGGTCCCGCACGAAGTAGCGGCGGAAGGGAGCCAGGAAGAACACGCCCAGGATGCCCCCCAGCAGGGGCACCAGGAAGATCTGCCAGAAGCCGGTCTTCAGCTCCAGGATGTGCAGGGCGGGCATGACGAACACGCTGCCGCCGGCGATGATGCCGCTGGTGGCGCCGATGGCGAGGATGTTGACGTTCTCGAGCAGGGTGGAGGACCGGCGCTTGAGCACCTTGACCGCGAGGACCGAGAAGCCTACGGCCAGGATGGAGATGGGGATGGCGCTCTCGATGCCCTGGCCCAGCTTCAGGGCGATGTAGGTGGCCGCCGCGGAGAAGAGCACGGACCAGATGAACCCCGACACCACGCTCCGGAAGGTGACCTCGGGTGGGTGCTCGCTGGCCGGAATGACCGGCTGGTAGGTCTCGCCTTCCCTCAGGACGCGGAAGGCGTTCTCAGGCAGACGAAGGCCGTCCTGGTCGGGCTCAGGGCTCATGGCGGTCCTTGGGCGGGGTGGCGGGCTGGCTCAGGAGCTGGACCATCAGTCGAGGTACTTCTCGAGCATGCCCTGCACCACCCGGCGCGAGAGCCCGTGGTAGCCGGGGCTGGCGGCGGCGAAGAGCTCCCGGGCCAGGGCGCGGGTGCGCGGAGTGGCGGCCAGGGCGCCGTAGAGGGGCCGGAGGTACTTCATGCGGCCCACCCGCAGGAGGACTTCGCGGAGCTTCGGGAAGGCCGGCTCGTAGTCCGCAGCGGCGGCCAGGGTGAGCCACTCCACCAGGATCTCGTGGTTGCCCCGGCCCATGAGCTGGAAGTGCTGGTCCAGCCACACGCAGTCTGCCTCCGAGACCTGGCGCGGCAGCTTCTGGAGGTAGACCAGCAACTCGTTGGTGCTCCAGCCAGCAATCTGGCTTTCAGTGGGCCGTCCCCCAGCCGCCCAGCTTTCCGCCAGGGCCGTGAGGGTGTTCAGCTGCGCGCTCTGGAACTGGGGGGCGCTGGCGGGCAGCCCAGGCTCGTCCAGGTAGGCCCGGGCGTGCACGGCGAGCAGGGCGCCGGGCAGCTTGGCGTCCACGAAGGAACAGAACTGCTCGGTGGTGATCGAGGTGAAGCGATGGGCGTCCATGTACTCGCGGAGGAAGCGGTGGAAGCGCTCCTCGCCCACCTCGCGCTCCAGGGCTGCCACCAGGCGGGCGCCCTTCTCGTAGGGGATGCTGGAGAAGGCATCGTCGGGATCGATGCCCGCCAGGTGCATGCGCAGGACCGTCAGGTGCGGTTCCTGGGCGAAGCGCTCCAGGCTGTCCTCCAGGGCCTTCTGCCCCATGGCCCAGCCCAGGGCTGCGGCATCGTCACCGTGCAGGGTGCGCAGGATCTTGCGCTCGGCCCACACCGTGAAGCCTTCGTTCAGCCAGAAGTGCTCCATGCTGGCGTTGGTGACCAGATTGCCGGTCCAGCTGTGGGCCAGCTCATGGGCCACCACATCGACCAGGCTGCGGTCCCCCGCCAGCAGGGTGGGCGTGAGGAAGGTCATGCGCGGGTTCTCCATGCCGCCGTAAGGGAAGCTTGGCGGCAGCACGAGCATGTCGTAGCGGTCCCAGGGATAGGGTCCGAAGAGGCTCTCCGCCTTCACGATCATGTCCTCCACCTCGGCGAACTCCCAGGCGGCGGCCTCGACGGTCTCGGGCTCGGCCCAGACGCGGGCGCGGGGGCTGAGGTCTCGGCTGGCGAGGCGGCCCACGGCCAGGGCCAGCAGGTAGGAGGGAATGGGCTGGGGCATGGTGAAGCGGAAGGTGTGGCGGCCGTCGCCGGTGGATTCGTCCCCGGCGGGACCGGCGCTCATGACCGCCGTGAGGCCCTCAGGCACCGTCACTTCGGCCTTGTAGGCCACGCGCACCACGGGGGTGTCCTGGCAGGGCACCATGGTGCGGGCATGGATCTGCTGGCACTGGCTGAAGAGGTAGGGCGCCACCTTGCCTTCGGTCTGGCTGGGCTCCAGCCACTGAAGCGCCATGGCGTCCGGGGAGGTGCGGTAGGTGATGGCCACCTCCTGGGTGTCGGCGGGCAGGTCCAGGCGCAGGCGGCTGCCGAGGATGGCGTCGGCCTCGCCCAGCTCCCAGGGGATGGGGCCGTGGCCCGGCACCTGCACGGACAGGATCTCCAGGCCCTTGGTGTCCAGATCCAGCGTACCGGTGGCATTCGCGCCGAACTCCAGCACCACCTCGCCGTCGAGGCGCTTGGTGGTGAAGTCCACCCCCAGCTTCAGCTGCATGCGCCGGGCCTTGGGCTGCGCAGCGTCGTAGTAGGAGTGCGGATCAGGGTGGCGCATGAAGACCTCACAAGACTCAAGATGATACCCATTCCCACCTATCAAGAGGCCCCGCAAGCGGGGCCTCCTATCTGAAAACCGAATGTTTTCAGCCTGCGCTAATCCTCATCAGGAATCAGCCCCTCAACCTTTCTTACCTTGATGACGTCCCCGTGTTCCTTGACGATGCAACGCAGCCAGTCCTCGGGCGCCTTGGGGTGGGTGACCTCGCCCTTCGGGCCCCGCACATTGCCGTCGAGATACTTCCAGACGAGGAACTCGCCCAGCTTCTTCCAGCGGGCCATGAGCACCCCCGTTTCCTGGGCGGCGAAGCGGGTGAGGTAGTCCTGCGCGAGCGCCGGATCCTTCCGGTAGAGGTCCAGGGCGGTGCGGTCGACCTCGGCCTGACCGGCGAGGTAGCGGCCCTCGAATTCGCGCTGCACTTTCTGCACGTCTACGATCATGTCGCTCCAGCGCGTATAGGTGTAGTTGGAGACGAAGTTGAAGGTCCAGAAGGCGCTGTCCCAGCTGAACTCGTCGAAGTTTCCGGTCCCGATCGCGAAGGCCTTGGGCGGCGTCGTGATGGCGCAGCTGATGGGCACATAGACCGTGGTGAAGGTGTCATCCACGCCGAACCAGAGCACCCCGCCGACGGGGCCGGGCAGCCAGGAACGGGACTGGCTCACGAAGGAGAAGCCGGTCTGCTGGGTGCTGATGGCCCGCTCGTGGATGTAGTCCTGGCCGTCGACCTTGAAGCCCATGGGTCGCCAGCGGTAGGGCAGCTTGTAGGCCCCGGCGCCCACATCCTGGGTCATGTCGAACTCGGTGCCCTCGTAGTGGTCCCGCATCAGCGCCATGGCGTCGCTCACGGTGAGCTTGGTGTCGGGCTTGATGAACAGGGGCATGGGCTTGGCGCCCTTCTCGGCCTTCACGAAGTCGATGGGCAGCTTGAGGCTGGGCGCGGCGCGGCGGAAGATGCTCCAGACCCGGGCCTCGCAGGCCCGCAGGGCACCAAAAGAGAGGGGCGCGTAGGTGTCGGCGAAGCTGAACGACTTGTCTTCGCCCTTGAACCAGCCCTTGGCGCGGGCGAAGGAGATGAGGTCCTTGCTGTAGATGGCCGTTGAGGGATCGTTCAGCGGGAACCGCCGGATGCGGGCCTGGTTGGCGTGGGCGCTGATGGTGCCGTCCGGAAGCTGGTAGGCCACCCAGAGGGCGCCGGTCTGGCCCTTGCCGCGGCCCATCATCTCGAGGATCCAAACTTCGTTGGGGTCCGCGAGGGAGAAGCTCTCTCCGCTGCTGGCGTAGCCGTAGTCCTCCACCAGCTTTGTCATCACCTCGATGGCCTCCCGGGCCGTCTTGGCGCGCTCGAGGGCGAGGTAGATGAGGCTGCCGTAGTCGAGGATGCCGCTGGGGCCGGCCAGGTCCTTGCGGCCGCCGAAGGTCGTCTCCGCGATGGCAAGCTGGTGCTCGTTCATGTTGCCGACGCGGGTGTAGGTGACCGGCGCTTCCGGGATGCTGCCCAGCACCTTGCCCGTATCAAAGGTGAAGCCGCTGTCCCACTCGCGGATCTCGCGTCGGGCGCCGGGCAGGTGGCGGCCCCCGGCTTTGAAGTAGAGCTCCCCGTACAGCGTGTGGCTGTCCGCGGAGTAGGTCACCATGGTCGAGCCGTCCTTGCTCGCGCCCTTGGTGATGAGCAGGTTGGTGCAGGCCTGGAGGGCGGCGCCCGCGGCGAGCAGGCTCGCGAGCAGGACGATGGGGCGAATGCGCATGGGAACCTCGGTGGGATCGGGGGCTGCTACCAGATGGCCGGACGCACCTTCGCGTCGCGCTTCATGGGTTGGCCATCAGAGCAGCCAAAGGCCTCGTAGAACTCGGGCAGGTTGGACAGAGGGCCGTTCACCCGCTCCCGGCCGGGGCTGTGCGAATCGGTCTTGAGGCGCAGGGAGAGGGCTGCTTCGCGGATGTGGTTGCGCCACACCGTGGCCGCGCCCAGGAAGAAGCGCTGAGGCCCCGTGAAGCCGTCGATGGGTGCAGGCTCAGGCTTGCCCTTCAGGCTGTTCCGGTAGGCGGCGAAGGCGATCTTGAGCCCGCCGATGTCCGCGATGTTCTCGCCCAGGGTGAGCTTGCCGTTCACGTGCTCGCCCTTGAGGGGTTCGTAGGCGTCGTACTGCTTCACCACCAGGTCCGTGCGGGACTCATAGGCCTGCTTGTCTGCCTCGGTCCACCAGTTCTTGAGGTTGCCCTGGGCGTCGAACTGGCTGCCGCTGTCGTCGAAGCCGTGGGTCATCTCGTGGCCGATCACGAACCCCAAGGAGCCGTAGTTCACGGCGTCATCGGCCTTGGGATCGAAGAAAGGCGGCTGCAGGATGCCCGCGGGGAACACGATCTCGTTCATGGAGGAGCTGTAGTAGGCGTTCACGGTGGGCGGGGTCATGCCCCACTCCGAGCGGTCGATGGCCTTGCCCAGCTTGGCCAGGTTCTCCTGCACGCGGAAGGCCGAAGCCCGGCGGACGTTGCCAAAGGCATCGTCGCGCTTGACGTCGAAGGCGTAGGTCTTCCACTTGTCGGGGTAGCCTATCTTCACGCCGAAGGCGTTGAGCTTGGTGATGGCCTGCTGCTTGGTCGCGGCGCCCATCCAGTCCAGGTTGGTGATGCGCTCCCGCAGGGCCACCCGCAGGTTCTCCACCATGTCGAGGACCCGCTTCTTGGACTCCGGGGGGAAGGCCACCTTCACGTAGAGCTGACCCAGGGCCTCGCCCAGGATGGCGTCCGTGAGGGCCTCGATGCGCTTGGCGCGGGGCTCGCGCTCCGGGGTTCCGTTCAGCACCTTGCCCTGAAAGGCGAAGGACTCTTCACCGAAGGCCTTGGGCAGCAGGTTGGCGGAGGCGTTGAGTGCGTGCCAGCGCAGGTAGGTCCGCCACTGGGTGGCGGGGGTCTCCGCGGCCAGCTTGCCGAAGGCCTGGAAGTAGGAGGGCTGGCTGAGGTTCAGGTCTTTGACTGCCACCCCCCGGGCCTGGAAGTAGCCCTGCCAGTCGAACCCCGGCGCCTCGGTCGCCACCTGGTCGAGGGTGCGCTTGTTGTAGCGCTTCACGGGGTTCCGCAGCTCCACGCGGGTCCACTGGGCCGTGGCCATGCGGGTCTCGAGCTCCAGGATGACCTTGGCGCGGACGGCGGCCAGGGCCGGGCTGTCGCCGGCCAGCTGGAGCATCTTCGCCACGTGGGTCTCGTACTTGGCGCGGATGTCGCGGCTGCGGGCATCGTCCTTCAGGTAGTAGTCCCGGTCGGGCAGGCCCGTGCCACCCTGCATGAGGTTGCCCATGTAGCGCGTGGATTCCTTGGCGTCCTGACCCACGTAGAAGCCGAAGCCGCCCGGCAGGCCCTGGGTGTGGAGCTTCGCCAGCAGGGCGGGCAGCTGCTTGGTGTCCTGCAGCCCGTCAATGGTGGCGAAGAGGGGCTGCAGCGGAGCCAAACCCCGCTTGTCGATGGCGGCTGCGTCCATGCCGGCGGCGTAGAAATCACCAACCTTCTGCTCGACGCTGCCCTTGGCCCAGGTGGTCTTCGCGCTGGTCTCCTCGAGAATCTGCTTGAGGATGGCGCGGTTGCGCTCGCTCACTTCCTCGAAGGCCCCGTAGCGCGCCTTGTCCGCGGGCAGGGTGTGGCCCTTGAGCCAGCCGCCATTGGCGTAGCTGTAGAAGTCCTCACAGGGCTTCACCGAGGCGTCGATGTTCACGGGATCGACGCCGGGCTTTTCACTGGCCACCAGGGCCAAGGAGGCAACGCCAAGACAGAGGCACAGAGAGGCGCGGAGGGGGAAAGCCATGGATAACCTCGTAAGATGAGGGTTGAATCCTAGCATGGGATCCCCCCTCCGGTGGGGGGTCCCGTGACGGGGTCCCCGGGGGGCGGTGCAGAAGGTCGCATCCGGACTAGAAGCGGACGGTGACGGTCTCGCCTTCCTTCATGTGGACGGTGTCGATGAAGCGCACCTGGCGGCTGCCGTAGGTGAGGATCAGGCTGGACGTGCGGACGCCGTGGCCGAAGTGGCGGACGCCCTGCAGCAGGTTGCCGTGGGT
>CAIRAS010000159.1 GCA_903876615.1 uncultured Holophagaceae bacterium | reverse complement strand
GTGGAGTAGAGCGCCCAGCACATCAGGGGCATGCGGAACCAGTGCATGCCAGGCGCCCGCATGCGGTGGATGGTGGTGATGAAGTTGATGCCCGTGAGCATGGACGAGAAGCCCAGCACAAAGGCCGCGAAGACCGCGAGGCTGACGTTGGTGCCGGTCTTGAGGCTGAAGGGCGCGTAGAAGGTCCAGCCGGTGTCCGGAGCGCCGCCGCCCGTGAAGAGGGACAGCACCGCGAGGATGGCGCCCGCGATGAAGAAGTACCAGGAGGCCAGGTTCAGGCGGGGGAAGGATACGTCCTTGGCCCCGATCAGGATGGGCAGGAAGAAGTTGCCGAAGATGGCCGGCAGGCCCGGCACCACGAACAGGAAGATCATGATCACGCCGTGGACCGTGAAGAGGGCGTTGTAGGTCTGGGCCGTGACCAGCTTCTGGAAGGTGGTGAGCTGCACCAGGCGCATGACCACGCCGATGCCCACGCCCACAAAGAAGAACGTCATCATCGAGTAGAGGTAGAGCAGGCCGATGCGCTTGTGGTCCGTGGTGGTCAGCCAGGCCAGGACGCCCGTGCGCGTCCCGGTATCCACCAGGTAGCTGGGCTCGGGGGTGGTGGCGTGGGTGCCGCTCATGCGTTCTCCTCGGTCTTGGTCTTGCCCTTGCGTCCGCGCCCCACCACCGCCACCAGGAACACGCCGGCGGCCAGGAGGATCACGACGGCGCCGATGCTGGTGGTGTTCAGGACATAGCGCCGACCCGCGGGGTCATAGCTGAAACAGAACTTTAGGAACTTCTTGATGGTGGGCTGGGCCTCGCCCCGGGCCGCCTCCTGGGCCGCGAGCTGGACATCGGCGGGCAGGTAGGTGGTGCCATACATGTAGCGGGTGACCCGACCTTCGGGGCTGATGAAGATGATCGCGGCGGCGTGGATGAAGTCGTCGTTCTGGCGCTTGAACTTGAAGCCGACCGCATCGGCCAGGGCGCGGGTGGTGGCCGCGGGGCCCGTGAGGAACCGCCAGGCGTCAGGCGGGAAGGGGCGCTTGATCTCGGCCAGGTAGTTGGTGCGCTTCTGGGCGGCGACCTCGGGCTCATCCCGCTCGTCAAAGCTGACGGTGAGCACCTGGAGGTCCTGCCCGGGGAGGGCCTGGGTCCGGTTCAGCACCTCGGCCACGCCGCCGAGCTGCGGGGTGCAGATGCCGGCGCAGCGGAAGTAGTTGAGGGTCAGGATGGTGGGCTTGTTGATGAGCGACCGCAGGGTGACGGAAGAGCCGTCCTCGGCCTTGAGGACCAGGTCCAGGGGGATGAGTGCACCGAGCTTCTCGTCGATCCCCACCTCCTCAGGGGCGCTGGCCGGGGCAGGCGCCTGGGCTTTCAGGCCAGCCGGACCCGCGGCCAGGGCCAGGAGGGCGAGCGGCAGCAGGAGGCGTCGGAGGGAAGGCAGGCTCATGGCGGATCTCAGCGGGGGGTCGAGGCGGGGGAGACGGGGTGGGTCTGGGCATACTCCCGGGAGAGGGTGTCCACGGCCCGGCGCACGGGGATGCGGGTGGGGATGACCTCGCCGGCGCTGGCGAAGAGCTTCTCGAGGGCGGCGATGGCCTTGGGATCGCTGGCGCCGTGCTCGAAGGTGCCCAGGGTCTGCACCACGTGGGCGAGAGCCATGCGGTCCTTCTTGGAGAGGTAGTTGTAGGACACCATGGAGCTGCCCTTGATGCCCTCGTCCAGCGTTCGGTAGATGTCTTCCAGGCGCGTGCCGTTCTTCCAGGCGGTGGCCTGGGTGAAGTTGCGGGGCTTGGGGTTGAGGCCCGTGCCGCCGGGGCCGTCGCCCTTGCCCTCCGCGCCGTGGCAGGTGGCGCAGGTCTGGGCGTAGACCGCCTTGCCGCGGGCCATCAGCGCAGGATTGGGCGTCAGCACCGTGCGGGGATCGATGGGCGGGATGACCTCCCGGGCCATGGCGGGGTAGTCCGTGGGATCCAGCCAGCCGGTCTCGCCCTGGACGGCCTGCACGGGCGCATCCGGCAGGGTGTGCGCCTGGTAGCGCAGGCCTGGCAGCACCGTGAAGCCGAAGAAGGCGGCGATGCAGATGAACCCGACGACCACCATGAGGGCGGACAGCAGGCGCTTGAGCTCGGCGGGAGAAAGATACTGGTCGATCATAGGCGGAACTCCAGACCCTCGCGGAGGAAGGGATCGCCGACGGGCATGTCCTCGCCTCTTTCCATGGCGCCGCGAATCCAGAGGAGGATCCCGCCCAGGAAGAAGAGCGCGAAGCTCAGCTCGGGCCAGCCGAAGCGGGGACTCCCACTCAGGGCCGGGAAGATGAGCCAGTACATGTCGAGGACGTGGGCGCTGAGCATCAGGATGGCCACCCGGCGGAGCCGCTTGGGATCCCGCTTGGCGTCCCGGGTGACCAGGGCGAAGAAGGGCAGGATGAAGTGAAGGGCGGCCAGGGCAAAGGTGATGGCCCGCCAGGCACCGGCCAAGCGCACCTTGTAGTAGATGACCTCGTCGGGCATGTTGGCGTACCACATCAGCATGTACTGGGCGAAGCCGATGTAGGACCAGAACACCGTGAACGCAAAGAGGAAGGCGCCCAGGTTGTAGAGGTGGTCCTGGCGCACGCCCTCGAGACGCCCTTCGCCCTGGAGGTACAGCAGGGAGAGCGCTGTGGCGGCGAGGCCGCTGAGGAAGGCCCCGGCGAAGATGTAGACCCCGAAGATGTCGCTGTACCACTCGGGGGTGAGGCCCGAGATCCAGTCGAAGGCCACCAGGGTGATGACCAGCGCGAAGATGGCCATGAAGGCCGGGGCGAACTTGCGGGCGCGGAAGTTGAAGGCGGGATCCTTGCTCACGTCCTGCTTGAGCGACCCCCCCACCAGCACGGCCAGGGCGATGACGACGAGAACGAAGGCGAAGACGGTCCGGGCCGAGAAGAAGGGGAGGCTCAGCCAGAAGGCCTTGCCCGCCAGGATCGGGTGGTGGGCGGCCTCAGGTCGGGAGCCCGGGTAGAGCACGGGCACCGCGCCGAGGGCGATGAGGCCCACGGGGATGGCGGGCAGCAGCAGGGTGGCCAGCCGCTCGGGGATCCGGCGCACGGGCACGCTCCACTTGGCGCTCACCAGGTGCTCGAGGGCCACGATGAAGAGAGAACCCAGGCCCAGGGTGAACATCAGGACGAACCAGAGCACCCAGTTGGCCCAGAAGCGTTCAGGTCCGGCGGCGAAATAGGTGCCCAGGACGCCGGCGGCGCCCAGGGCGACCGCGCCCAGGAGATTGGGGGGAGTCGGTTTCTGCTGGCTCATGGTGCGACGACCTTCAGGTCCTCGTCCGTGGCGTTCTGGGCGCGCTGGAGGGCGCGCACGTAGTGGACCACCGCCCACCGCTGAGGCTCGGTGAGGTAGGCCGCATGGGCGGGCATGGCGTTCTTGCCGTTCACGATGGCCCAGTAGATCTTGCCGTCGGGGTAGTCGCGGAACTGCTG
>CAIRAS010000158.1 GCA_903876615.1 uncultured Holophagaceae bacterium | reverse complement strand
CCAAGGAAATGCTCAAGGATCCGTCGCTGAAGAAGATCAAGTAGGCGAGCGCTATCCCAAAAGCAAGGGCCCCGATCGGGGCCCTTGCTTTTGGGATTCGTAAAAAGATCAACTGAGCTCGAGGCTGATGGGGCAGTGATCTGACCCCAGCACATCGGCGTGGATGCGGGCGTCGGTCACGCGGGCCAGCAGGGGGCGGCTGGCCAGGAAGAGGTCGATCCTCCAGCCCACGTTCCGCTCCCGCGCGCCGCCCCGGGCGGTCCACCAGGTGTAGAGGCCAGGCTCACCGGGGTGCCGCTCGCGCAGCACATCCCCCAGGCCCGCCTCCAGGTAGAGCTTGAAGTCCTCCCGTTCCTCGGGGGTGAACCCAGGGTTCTTGGTGTTGTCCTTGGGCCTGGCCAGGTCGATCTCCTCGGGGGCCACGTTCATGTCGCCCACCAGGATCACCTGGTCGCCCGCGGCGTGGTGCTTCGCCACCAGGGCCGCCAGGTCTTTGGCGAACTGCCGCTTGAACGGCAGGCGCACCAGGCCCTGGGAGGCATTCGGGAAATACCCTGCGATGAAGACCAAGTGGTCCTTCCGGGACACGATGATGCGACCCTCGGCGTCGTAGGCGGCGATGCCCAGGCCCTTGGCGTGGCTGAAGCCCAGCTCCTTCTTGGTGAGGGTGGCCGAGCCGGCGTAGCCCTTCTTGCTGGTGGCGGGGAACCAGCAGACGTCGTAGGCGCTCTCCAGCTGGCGGCGCACATCCAGGTCAATCTCTTCCCACTCTGAGCGGATCTCCTGGAGCGAGAGCACGTCCGGCTCCGCCTCCTCCAGCCAGTCCATGAAGCCCTTCTTCAGCACCGACCGGAAGCCGTTCACGTTCCAGCTGTAGAACTTCACAGGTCCTCCACAAAGCGGTCGAGCAGGCGGTCGGTGCGCCAGCGCAGCAGGCCCAGCAGCAGGAAGCCGCTCCAGCCCTTCAGGCGGCCCTCCAGCCGCAGGTGCGCGCCCCGGTCGTCGGGCCGGATCAGGATGTGCCCCTGCTCGAGTGCCCCGACCCGGGTGCGCTCCCAGCGCAGGCTGAGCGCCTCGGCGGCCACCTCCACAGGCTGCCAGCGACGGAACGCCTTCAGGCTCCGCAGCTCTGCGGGGGAAGCCAGGGCCTGCAGCCGGGCGGCGACCTGCTCGAAGGGGGCGTCCGTGAGGATCTCCGCCTCGAAGGTGAAGACCGGCTGCCTCACTTGACCAGGAAGCCGGGCTGAGCGTCGTCCGGAGGCGCCACCAGGTAGGGCTTGCTGGCATTGTCGCTGGCGGCCAGGAGCATGCCGTGGCTCTCGATGCCCATGAGCTTCCTGGGCGCGAGGTTGGCCACCACCACCACCAGCCGGTTCAGCAGATGGTCGGGCTCGTAGGCCTTGCCGATGCCGCCCACGATGGTGCGCTGCTCGATGCCCAGGTCCACCTTCATCTTGATCAGCTTGTCGCTCTTGGGGACGCGCTCGGCCTCGAGGATCCGGCCCACGCGCAGGTCCACCTTGAAGAAGGACTCGGCGTCCACGGTCTCGCGGATCTCGGGCACGTCCAGGGTGGGCTTGGTCTCGACGGGGGCCGCGGCGGCCTCGAGTTCACTCATTTCCTTCTCCTTGTCGATGCGCTGGAACAGGGGCTTGGACTCGCCGATGGGGCCGATGGCGGGGCCGTCCAGCGCAAAGCCGTGAAAGGTCCGCGCGGCCACCTGGTCGGTGTGGCCCAGGCTCTCCCAGAGGCTCTGGGCCAGGCCCGGCATCACCGGCGCCACCAGCAGGGCCGTGGCGCGCAGGGCCCGGTAGAGGTTCGCCAGCACCGCGTCCAGCTTGGGATCGTTGGCGGGGT
>CAIRAS010000157.1 GCA_903876615.1 uncultured Holophagaceae bacterium | reverse complement strand
GGTGCACCGCAGCAAGAGCCAGTTCCTGGGCCTGGCCCTCTGCCAGAAGATGAAGGAAGTGATCCACCAGCAGATGTTCGACGTGGCCATCCAGGCCGCCATCGGCAGCAAGATCATCGCCCGCACCAACGTCAAGGCCCGCCGCAAGGACGTCCTCGCCAAGTGCTACGGCGGCGACATCTCGCGCAAAAAGAAGCTGCTGAACAAGCAGAAAGAGGGCAAGAAACGGATGAAGAGTATCGGCAACGTGGAGATTCCTCAGGAGGCCTTCTTGGCGATCCTGAAGGTCGACAACTAGCCGAGCTTGTCCGTGTCCTTGAGCTCGCCGGATTCCACCATATTGGCCAGCAGGCGCTGCAGCTCATCCGGGCCGATGATGCCGCGCCGCTGGAAGAGCTTGATGAGGCCCAGCACGAGGGTGCGGGTCTGGTAGGTCTCCAGGCGCCGGGCGTTGCCCCCCAGGGTGCGGCTGTGGACCAGATCGGCGCTCGCGGGCGCAGGGGCAGGTGGGGCGCTGTCGAGCAGGCCGAAGGGGTCGATGTTGATCGGCTGGGTCGGCGCGCTGGCGCTGCCAAAGAAGGGGTCCCGCGGCATGTTTTTGGCCTCCGATACAGGCCTGGGCATGGGCAGGGCGTCGAAGGTAAAGCTGACGGGCAGCGCGTCATCCTGCCCGCTGCTCTGGCCCACCTCCACGGTTAGGGCACCGGTGGGGGCGTCGAGGCGCCGGTAGAGGTCCGAGATGGCCTTCCGGAGGGCGCTGTGGGAGGCGACCACGGGTTCGATGTGGAGGCCCGAGGCGAAGCGCGTGCTGTCGATGGCGTTGAGATCCGAGGGGTCGGACATGGCCAGCACCAGGAACTTCGGCTCCCTCGTGGCGATGGGCAGCACCGTGAACTGGTCCGCCAGGCGGTGCGGCACCAGCTTGAGCACCTGGGGCAGGACCTCGATGTTGCGCACATCCATCTGCGGCACGCCGGTCTGGTGGCTGAGGAAGTCCATGAGGACCTCCTCAGAGATGTAGCCCAGCGCCACCAGGTTGCTGCCGAGGCGACCCCGGGCGATCTTCTGGTGGGTGATGGCGCTCTGCAACTGAGCAGGAGTGATCAGACCACTCTCTACGAGTAGTTCGCCCAGCCGTTTCATCGGTTGCTGCATGAGGGATCCTGTCGCCATCCTGTGATGCACAGACGGTCATCTCCACGGTAACTTCTTTCAGGCGTTTCGTGCATGGGGGCAGATGACATGAATTCCGAGTCCCTCTGGCGGGCGACCCTCCATGACTTCAGCAACCTGCTGGCCGGACTCCAGGGCGTGCTCGACCTGAGCGACCCCCGCCTCCCCCTCGACGCCCGGAGCCGGGCCCGGCTGGAGTGCACCCTGGAAGACGGGAAAGTCCTCATCGGCATGGCCCGGGCCATGGCGCTCAGCCGCCCCTACGCTGAGGGAATGCTCTCGTGGCCGGAGTGGCGCGCTGGGCTCGACGAGCGCCTCCAGCCCATGGCCACGCTCTACAAATGTCCAATCGAAATTGTGGACTACGACGAGGGGGCGCCCTGGCCCGCGCCGCTCCTCCAGGACTGGGCGGCGGCTTTCACCCGGCAGATCCTTCCCTGGGCCGCGCCCGGTCCCCTGCGCCTGGAGGCCCGGAGCCAGGAGGCTGCCTGGACCCTCACCTGGCCCGGCGACGCCCCCTTTCCTGCCGCCCTCCAGCCCGAGCTGCCACCGGACACCCCCATGAACCTGCCCTCCCTCTGGCTGCGGGAGATGACCCCCCGGCTGGGCATTGAGGTGGCGCAGACCGAGCTGGGCCTGGTGGCCCGGATGCCCAGACCCTGATCCCTTCAACCAAGCTCGCTGAAAGACCAGACCATGACCCGCCTCAGTGAAATATTGGATGCAAATGCCTTCCGCGCCCCGCTGGCCGTGGCCCTGGTCGGGCTGGGCCTGGGTGCGCAGACGCCGCTGCCACCCTCGGCGGTGGTGGAAGTGACGGCCACGCGCTTCCCCGAGGATCCCGCCAAGGTGCCGGCCTCCATCACGGTCTACTCCGCCCGAGAGCTGGCGGACCGCGGCGCCACGGACCTGCGCAGCGCCCTGGCCCTGGCCGCGGGTGTCTACGTGGCTCCCGGCGGGGATGGGGGGCCGGCGTCCAGCGTGCCTGAGTTCTGGGGCCTGAAGGAGTTCGACGCCTTCCTGCTGGTGGTGGATGGCGTGCCCTGGGGCGGCGCCTTCAACCCGGCCCTCTCGACGCTCAGCCTCGAAGGCGTCGAGCGCATCGAGGTCCAGCGCGGGGCGGCGCCGGTGCTCTACGGCGCCACCTCCTTCGTGGGCGTGATCCACATCATCCGGGGCCTCCCCCAGGACACCCAGGGCACGGCCCGCCTCTCCTTGGGCACGCACGGCAGCGGCGGCGCGGCGGTGGCCCTGCGGCTGCCCGCGGCGGCCGGCGTGGACTCCAGCCTCATCGTCGACCACGACCAGCAGGGCTTCGCCGATGCCCGCACCGACTTCAAGCGCAGCCACCTGCTGTGGCAGAACCGCATCCAGGCCCTGGACGGCGTGTTCCGCGTGAACCTGGAGGCCACGGCCGTGGATCAGCAGCCCGCGAGCCCCGTGGTGCGGGTGGGCAAGGCCCTCACGGACCAGGTGCCCCTGGACGCCAACCACAACCCCGCCGGGGCCTTCCTCAATGACCGAAGGACGGCGCTGACGGTGGGCTATGACCGCACGGCCGGCGACTCGGCCCTGTGGTCCACCACCCTGTCGGGCGCTCGGGCCAGCCACGATGTGTTCCGGGGCTTCCTCACGGACGTGAGCCTCGCCGCCCCCAATGCCCACGGCTTCCGGGAGCGCGTGGAGCTCACAGACCTCTACTTCGACACGCACCTCACCTGGACCCCGGCCTCTGCCCTGAAGGTGGTGGCGGGCGTGGACCACCTCCACGGCCAGGGCACCGGCCGGGGCGGGGACTTCGACTACTTCGTGAAGCTCGATGGCTCCGGCGCCCCCAGCAGCGCCGCCACGCCCAGCCAGGCCGATATCCGCGTGGACGACCAGCGGGACTTCAGCGGGCTCTATGGCTTTGTCCAGTGGCAGGCCGCGCCACGGCTGGTGCTCGAGGGAGGCCTGCGCCTCACCCGGGCGAAGGAGACCCGCAGCACGTCGCTGCTGGACCTGGGCGCCACGGTGCCTGAGACCGGCCGGGACGCCCGCACCACCACGGCCCTCTCGGGCAGCGCCGGCGCGGTGTGGACCGCCTGGCAGGCCGGCGAGGATCGGGTGAACCTCTTCACCGGCCTCCGCAGCACCTTCAAGCCCGCGGCCGTGGACCTCGGCCTCGACAGCGAGGCCACGATCCTCAAGCCGGAGACCGCCACCAGCTACGACCTGGGCCTGAAGGCGGACCTGCTGGGCCGCCGCCTCAGCCTGGAGGTGAGTGCCTTCCTCATGGACTTCAAGAACCTGGTGGTGCCGCAGTCCGTGAACGGCGCCCCGGTGCTGGCCAATGCGGGCACCGAGCGGTTCCAGGGCATCGAGGTCGGGGCCCGTTGGCGCTTCAGCCGCGACCTCTATGGGAACCTGGCCTACAGCTACCACGACACCCGGTTCCGGGACTACGCCAAGGACTTCGGCGATGGCACCCTCACCCAGCTGGCAGGGAAGCGCCTGGAGATGTCTCCCTACCATCTGGCCGCGCTGGGTCTGACCTTCGCCCCGCCGCAAGGCCTGATGTGGTCCGCAGAGATGCACTACACCGGCGCTGTGCTGCTCAACCAGCGCAACACCGCGCCGTCCCCGGGCTATGCTACCTATGCCGCCAGCCTCGGCTGGCGCGAGCGCAGCTGGGAGCTCCGCCTCAGCGGGCAGAACCTCACGGATCAGCGCAAGCCCATCGCCGAGAGCGAGCTGGGTGACGCCCAGTACTACCTGCTGCCAGGTCGCCAGCTGGCCCTGCGCCTCACCTGCCGGTTCTAGGGCCGCGGGCCGTCACTCGAAGCCCTTCGGCACCTGAAAGCCGAAGACCCGCTCCAGGCACTGGGCCACGAAGATCGGCGTCGCATCCTCCAGCCAGGGACCCATGATCTGGATCCCCACGGGCAGGCCCCCGGGCGTCTGCCCCACGGGAGCCACGGTGGCGGGCAGGCCCGTGAGGGTGGCGAAGGAGATCCAGAACAGCTGATCCCAGTAGCGCCGCTTGCCCTCGGGCGTGTCCAGCATGCGCCCGGACTCCCGGTGGTCGTGGGGGAAGGCCGGCAGGAAGTCCACGGGGAGCAGGAAGGCGTCGAAGTCCCGGAAGAAGGGCTGCCATGCCAGGCGAGCGGCTAGGCGCTGGCCGGCGAAACCCAGCACTGCCTCGGCGCTGAGGCTGGCGGCCCGCTTCATGCCCTGGCCCATGGCGTCATCCGGGTCGGGCTTCGAGCCGCGGAGCTGGTCGAGCTCCTCCTTGGAGGACCCCGCCACCTCGCCAAACAGCATCTGGTCCATGTAGGTCTCGAACTGCCGCTGCACCTCCACGCCTGCGGGGAAGCCTTCCTGCACCTTGGCGCCCGCGGCGCGGAGGGCTTCCACCCCGGCCTGGAGGCGCACCTTGACCTCGCGGGAGACGGGGCAGAGGGGGTGGTCGAGCACGTAGCCGATGCGCAGGTCCCGCACCGACGTCCGGCGGGCCGGGGGCAAGCTCCAGCGATAGGCGATGGCGTTTTCGGGCACGGGGCCGCCCAGGATGCGCAGAGCCAGGAGCAGGTCCTCGGCGGAGCGGGCCAGCGGCCCCACCACGGGCAGGCCCTGCTCGGCGCCCACGGGGGTGCCGGGCAGGGGCGGGACATGGCCCCGGAAGGGCACCAGGCTGATGGTGGGCTTGTGGCCGAACACGCCGCAGAAGGCGGCCGGGGTGCGGATGGAGCCGCCCAGGTCGCTGCCGATGGTGAGGTAGCCGAGGCCCGCCGCCAGGGCCGCCGCACCCCCGCCGGTGGAGCCGCCGGGGGTGCGGGTCAGGTCGTAGGGGTTGTTGGTGGTGCCGAACAGCGCATTGAAGCTCTGGTAGTCCCCGGCCATGTAGGGCACGTTCGACTTGCCCAGCAGGACCATGCCCGCCGCCCGCAGTCTGGCCACGGCCACGGCGTCGGCCTTGGGGATGTGCGCCTTCAGCTCCGGTGCCCCGGCGGTGGTGAGCAGGCCTTCGGTCTCGAAGGTGTCCTTGATGGTGCAGGGGACGCCGTGGAGGGGGCCCCAGAGGTTCCCCTTGGCCAGGGCGGCATCTGCCTCCCGGGCTCGGTTGAGGGCCGCTTCCCGGGCCAGGGTGACGATGGCGTTCAGCTTGGGGTTCAGGCGGTCGATGCGCGCCAGGGCCAGGCGGGTGATCTCCAGGGAGGAGACCTCCTTCATCCGGATGGCCCGAGCCACCTCCGTTGCCGTGGCGAATGGCCAGCCACCGGTGGGCGGAGCCGCGGGTGCGTTGGCGAAAGCGGGCCGGGCGAGGGCGGCGCCGGTGACGGTGGCCAGGGCGGTCTGCAGGACATCGCGGCGGGTGAACCCAGGCATGGCGCCTCCAGGGGGTCGGGTCGGGCGGGGAAGGCGTAAGGTCGGGCTGAGGTTGTCCGAACATACACCCTGGGGGCCCTTTCGGGGGATCGGGCTAGACTTGAAGGTTTGGAAGGTGCCATGAAGTACCACATCGAGACCTGGGGCTGCCAGATGAACGACCACGACGGCGAGAAGCTGTCGGGGCTGCTGTCGGCCGAGGGCTTCGAGGCGGCTGCGAGTGCCGAGGACGCGGACCTGGTGCTGCTCAACACCTGCTCCATCCGCGAAAAGGCCGTGCACAAGGTCTATTCCGAGCTGGGCCGCCTGCGTAAGGAGAAGCTGCGGCGCCCCCTGCTGGTGGGCGTCACGGGCTGCCTGGCCCAGCAGGAGCAGGCGGCCCTGTTCAAGCGGGCGCCCCACATCGACTTCGTCCTGGGCACCATGGCCCTCAAGCAGCTGCCCCGCCTGGTGGCCGAGGCCCGAGCCGGGAAGGCCCGGGTCATGGACACCGGCGAGTACCCGGACAACCACCTCTTCCCGCCCGAGGTCACCCGCCGCCGGGAGCTGGCCAAGGCCCTGGTGACCATCACGGAAGGCTGCGACCACGCCTGCACCTACTGCATTGTTCCCACCACCCGCGGCGCCGAGC
>CAIRAS010000156.1 GCA_903876615.1 uncultured Holophagaceae bacterium | reverse complement strand
CCAGGTGGTGATGGAGTCCACCGGGATCTACTGGAAACCCGTGTGGCACACGCTGGAAGAAGGCTTCGGGCTGGTGCTCGCCAACCCCATGCATGTCCGTCAGGTGCCTGGGCGCAAGTCGGATGTGAATGACGCGCAGTGGCTCGCTGAACTGCTCGCCCACGGGCTGGTCGCTCCGAGCTTCGTCCCGGACCGGGCCACCCAGGAGTTGCGTGCCCTCACCCGCACTTACACCCAACTCACCCGCGAGGTGGGTCGCCACACCCAGCGCATCCAGAAGGCCCTGGAGGATGCCGATCTCAAACTCACGAGCGTCCTGACGGACATCATGGGCAAGACGGGGCGATCGATCCTCCATGCGCTGATCCAGGGAGAGCGAGATCCGCACAAACTCGCGGACCTGGCGCTCGGCAAGGCCAAACGGAAGCGTGCGGAACTGACCGAGGCCCTTGATGGCCACTTCCATGACCACCACGCCTTCCTGGTCGGCCTGCACCTGAGGCAGGTCGAGGAACTGGAGGTGAGTCTCGCCCAGATCGAGGCCCGTGTCGGGGACCTCCTTGCGCCGCTGGCTGAACAGGTGCGACTTCTATGCACCATCCCAGGCATCGGACCCACTTCCGCCACCGTGATCCTCGCGGAGATCGGCCCCGACATGAGCCGCTTCCCCACCGTGGGCCACCTCGTCTCTTGGGCCGGCCTCTGCCCGGAAATGCATGAGAGCGCCGGGAAGCGGCGGAGCACACGCGTTCGTAAGGGCGACCCCTGGCTCAAGGCCATGCTCGTCCAGTGCGCCTGGCCGGCCATCTCCGTGAAGGACAGCTACCTCCGAGCGCGGTTCCTCCGCCTGAAGGCCCGCCGAGGCGTTAAGAAGGCCATCGTCGCCATCGCCGCCGACCTCCTCCGGGCCGTCTACTTCATCCTCACCCGCAACACCCCCTACCGGGATCTGGGCGCTGGGTTCTTCGATCGCCTCGACACCACCAAGGCCACCGCGAACCTCGTCCGCAGGCTCCGTGCCCTCGGTTACGATGTCAACATCACCCCTGCCGCATGATCCCTGTTTCCAATACCAATCTTCTTATTTCGTCTTAGGCCAGAGCTGCCCCGTCCCCAGGGGCACAAGGCATGGGATCAGCCAGGGACGCACGGAAACGCGCCACGGTCCGGGCCGGGTCCCCGTCCCAGAAGGGTCGGATGGCGGCGATTCCGGCCAGCCTTGGATGCCTGACCATGCGGACGTTGGAGGGATCAATGCCGCCCAGGGCAAGGAGCCGGGGGCCCGTCTCCGGGAGCCCATTCAGGAAGGGCTGGCATCGCTCCCATCCCCAAGGATCACCCTTGCCTGGACTGGTGAAGACCGGGGAAATCAGCAGCTGATCGGAGCTGCTCCTGGCCGGCCACTGGTCCTCATGGTGAAGGGGGCGTGACAGGGGCACCAACCCCGGTCCGACCTCGGGGTGGCGTTCGGGTGCGTGGAGACCACATCCGGCGGCAAGGGCCACATCCAGGCGTCCAGCCACCCAGAACACCACCTCTGGCGAGGTGTCCTGGCACCAGTGGACGGCCCCCAGGAGAGCCCGCGCGGACAGTTCTTTTTCCCGGATGAGGAAGGCAT
>CAIRAS010000155.1 GCA_903876615.1 uncultured Holophagaceae bacterium | reverse complement strand
TCCACGGCGTCCAGGACGCGGAGGACTTCCTCGACGTTGCGGCCCAGGTCGTTGTGGTTCACGGTGATGTGCTTCAGGATGCCGTCCTTGTTGATGATGAACAGGCCGCGCAGGCTGATACCGATGGGCAGCAGCACGCCGTAGTCAGCGGCAATGGTCTTGTTCAGGTCGGACACCAGGGGGAAGGTGACGCCGTGGATGCCGCCTTCCTTGCGGGGGGTGTTGACCCAGGCGAGGTGGCTGAACTTGGAGTCGACGCTGACGCCGATCACCTGGGTGTTGCGGGCCTCGAACTCCTTGGCGGCATCGGCGAAAGCCAGGATCTCGGTGGGGCAGACGAAGGTGAAGTCGAGGGGGTAGAAGAACAGCACGACCTTCTTGCCCTTGTAGTCGGACAGGGAGACCTGCTTGAACTGGCCGTCGACGAGGGCGTCGGCCTTGAAATCGGGTGCGGGCTGGGTGACGAATGCGGCCATGGTTGCCTCCATTTGCGGGGCGTGGCCCCGGGGTTTCTCTGTGAAGATCCAGGCTAAGGCGACTAAAGGGTGCATTCAAGTGAAATATCCGACTAAAACGGTAAACAATATCAAACCGCAAGGTCAACAGCGGGGTGCAGAGGCAGGCTGGCCGGGCTTTTGGGCTACTTGGTCACCGCCCAGGCTCCGCCGAAAAGGGCGCTCCACGAATGACACGAAGGCGCCCTGCGGGCGTAGGAAGCACACGAAGGGACCCTGACCCACCCCGGGCATCCCCAAGCCCGGATGCCCTGTCGGCGCGATAGGTGCGCCTTCGTGTCCCTTTAGGCAGTTCTTCGTGTCCTTCGTGGAGTTCCTTGAAGCTCCGAATCGGCGGAGCAAGGCCGATTATCGGGTTGTGGTAACCTCCCGGGTTCGCAAGCCCGAGGTCCCATGCAGCCCATCCAGCTATCGGTCTTCTCTGAAACCGCCCGCCTCCGGCAGGTGGTGGTCCACGATCCGGGGCCCGAGATCGACCAGATGGTGCCGGGGATGATGGAGAAGCTGCTCTTCGACGACATCCTCCATGGCGACCTGGCCCGGCAGGAGCATGGGCAGTTCCGGCAGGTGCTGGCGAAGGTGGCCGACGAGGTGCTGGACATCCAGGACCTGTTCGTCGAGGCGCTCCAGATGGAAGGCGTGCAGTCGGCCTTCTGCACGGACCTGCGGCGCCTGACGGGCCTGCCGGAGGCGACCTGCGACTTCCTCCGGGAGCTGCCCCCGGCCCGGGCCGCCGGGGCGGTCATCGGTGGGCTGCCCTGGGAGGACGCGCCGGCGCACACGCACTGGGAGCAGGAGTTCGACTACCGCGTGCGGCCCATCCCCAACCTACTGTTCATGCGGGACCCCGCCTCGGTGATCGGCGCGGGCTACACCGTGAACTCCATGGCCACCTGGGCCCGGGAGCGGGAGCCGCTCATCCTCAGCTATGTCTTCCGGCACCACCCGCGCCTGCGGCAGCACACGGACCGGGAGCGGTGGTTCGATCAGGTGACGCCCCTGGTCCGGGGGGAGATCAAGGCCCCCGTGAGCCTGGAGGGCGGGGACATCCTCGTGCTCAACCCGCGGGTGCTGGCCGTGGGCTGCAGTGAGCGGACCCAGGCGGACGCCATCCACCTGCTGGCCGAGCGCCTGCGGGCGCACCGCGCCGGGGACCCGGCCAGCTTCGACCACCTGCTCATGGTGCTGATGCCCAAGAAGCGCAGCGCCATGCACCTGGACACGATCTTCACCCGCATCAGCGAGGGGGAGTGCCTGGTCTATCCCCCCTACTTCCTCAAGGGCAGCCGGGAGCTGCTGAACGTCACCAGCATCGACCTGCGCCACCCGGAGCTGCGCATGAGCACCCAGGCGGGTCTGCTGCCAGTGCTCCGGGGCCTGGGCATCGACTTGGAGCCCCTCTTCTGCGGCGGGAACGACCTGATCATGCAGCAGCGGGAGCAGTGGACCGACGGGGCCAACGCCTTCTGCCTGGCCCCGGGGGTCATCACCAGCTACGGCCGCAACATCGCCACGGCCGAGGCCCTGGCCCGGGCCGGCTACGAGATCCGCACCGCGGGAGAGGTGCTGGCGAAACCCGGACTCGACCTGCTGGATGGCCGGAAGGTGCTCATCCAGATCGAGGCCGGGGAGCTGAGCCGGGCCCGGGGCGGCCCCCGCTGCATGACCATGCCGCTCGCCCGGGCGGGCGCCTGACGCAAGTGTTGGGAATGATGGACAAGGCCAGGAGTTGTGGTTCCTGCTAAGATCTTCTTTCGCGCCTCGTCCCCCGAGGCGCCCCTTTTTTTAGGGCCCTCATGACCTCTGCCACCGCTCCGAGCCTTCGGCACCGCCTGGAATACGGGCTGTTCCGGCTGCTGGACGGCATCCTGGGCCGCCTGCCCTGGGCCACGGTGCAGGCGCTGGGTGAGGCGGCGGGTTCGCTCTTCTATGTGCTGGACCCCCGGCACCGGCGCGTGGTCCGGGAGAACCTGCGCTTCGCGGAGCTGGGCCTTAGCGAGGCGGAGACTCGGGCCCTGGCCCGCGCCTGCTTCCAGCACTTCGGCTCGCTGTTCATCAGCTTGCTGCGCCTGCGCCACGCGACCCCCGAAGAGGTGGACCGCTGGATCAAGGTCGAAGGCCTGGAGCACTTCGACGCGGCCCAGGCCGGGGGCAAAGGCTTCATCCAGCTCACGGCTCACTATGGCAACTGGGAGGCCATCGCCCTGGCCCAGAGCCGCCACGGCCGTACCGTGGACGGCATCGCGCGGGAGCTGGACAACCCCCTCCTCGAGCCGATCTCTCGGGCCTTCCGCACCCGCTTCGGCAACGGCATGATCCACAAGGATGGGGCCATGCGAGAGACTCTGAAGGTGCTCAAAGCTGGGCGCGGCGTGGGTTTCCTGCTGGATCAGGATGCCCTGACCACCGGCGTGTGGGTGCGCTTCCTGGGCCAGTGGGCTTCGACCCATGCCGCCGCGGGGGCCTTGGCCGCCCGTTACGGCCTGCCCGTGCTACCGGTCTTCAGCTGGCCCAATTCGGACGGCACCCTCACCGTCCGCTTCGAGCCGGCCTTCCAGGTGCCCGTCACCGGCAACGCCCAGCGGGACGCCTGGGTGGCCACCCAGCTCATGACCGCCCGCATCGAGGCCCAGATCCGCAAGGATCCCCGCTGGTGGTTCTGGATGCACCGGCGCTTCAAGACCCGGCCCGGCGAGGGCAACCCCCTTCCGGCCCCGCTTCCTCCC
>CAIRAS010000154.1 GCA_903876615.1 uncultured Holophagaceae bacterium | reverse complement strand
GTGCGGGAAACGCGCATGGGAAACTCCAGAATCAGGGTGCACCGGTCAGGTGCGGAAGGGTGTTGGGTGCTCCAGGAGGGCGATCCTCGCTGGAGGGTTGTTGTTCACACAGACTCCATATCAAGCTGCGTGCCAATTTTTTAATAATCGCTAACAACCCTTAAATTAAAGGGTTACGATTGTTGAGTTCGCGTCGATTCTATCTAGAATCTAGAAACCAGATTTTATTTCTGGATTCTGGACGTCGAAATGCCATGCGTCTTCAGCTTTACATAGAGGGTGCTGCGGGGAATCCCCAGCAGAGGGGCCGCGGTCTCCACCTGGAAGCCCACTTCCTCCATCACCCGGAGGATGTGCCGCCGTTCCACTTCCTGCAGGGTCAGGCTCGAGGCCCGGGGCAGGGCCTCAGGGGCGCCCGCCGCCACCGGGGCTTCCCGGCGGGGGCTGGCGCCCAGGCTCAGGTCCTCCACGTCGATGACATGGCCCTGGCGGGTGAGGACGGCCCGCTCCAGGGTGTTCTTCAGCTCGCGGATGTTGCCGGGCCAGGTCTGCTCCCGGAGCCAGTTCTCAGCCTCGGCGGAGAACTCGAGGCTGCCGATCCCCCACTGGTGCGCGATGCGGGCCAGGAAGAGCCGCGCCAGCATGGGGATGTCCTCCCGCCGCTCCCGCAGGGCCGGGATGGTGATCTGCAGGGTGCTGATGCGGTAGTAGAGGTCCTCCCGGAACTGGCCGCTGCCCAGCATCTGCTCCAGGTTGTGGTGGGTGGCCCCGATGAGGCCGAAGTCCGCGCTGCGGTCGCGGTTCTCCCCCAGGCGCCGGAAGGTGTGCTCCTCGATGGCCTTGAGGATCTTGGCCTGGACCTGCAGGTCCATCTCGGCGATCTCGTCCAGGAAGAGGGTGCCCCGGTGGGCCAGCTCCATGAGGCCGGCCTTGGCCGTGGCGGCCCCGGTGAAGGCGCCCTTCTCGTGCCCGAAGAGCTCGCTCTCCAGCAGCTCCTTGCTCAGGCCCGCGCAGTTCAGCTCCACGAAGGGGTGGGCGTTCCGGGCGGTGTGCTTGTGGATCCAGCGGGCCAGGGCGCTCTTGCCGGTGCCCGTCTCGCCGTGCAGCAGGAGCGGGACATCCACCGTGAGCATCTTCTTGACCCGGGTCTCCAGGGCCTTGATGGCCGGGCTCACGCCGAAGAAAGGATTCAGGGTGTGCTGGCCCTCGACCCGGGTGTGGACGAGGTTGACCCGCTTCTCGCGCACCTGTTCCAGCAGACGCAGGCAGAGGGCCAGGAGGGCGCCGGGCTCCACGGGCTTCACCAGGAACTGGGCCGCGCCTTCCTTGATCAGCTCCACCGCCAGCTCCACCGAGGAGAGGGCCGTGATGACCACCACGGGGGGGGCCGACTCATCCTCCGAGAGGGTGCGCAGGAGCTCTGAGGCGTTGCCGTCCGGCAGCTGGTAGTCCAGGAAGATGATCTCGGGATGGGAGCGCAGGATGGACTGGCGGGCCTCGGCCAGGGAACTGGCGCAGGCTACCTGATAGGGGCCCTCTTCGAAGATGGCCGACAGAACCTCCCGCTGGACTGCGTCGTCCTCGACGATCAGCACCCGGCTCCGTTCCATCAGGCCTCCCTTCCCTCATCATCCACCAGACGCGGGCCCGGCGTCACGGCCGAAGGGGGCTGGGGCTCGGTTTTGAAGCCCGCGACCGCCGCCTGGAACGGGTGGAAGCCGTCCTGCAGGCCCGGCAGCCGAGCCGCCACCGCCGCGAGGTCACCCTGCTTCAGGAGCTCTTCCAGGTCCCGGGCCTGGCCGTAGAGCCGGGTCGCGCTGACCGTGGCGCAGGAGCCCGCCAGCAGGTGGAGCTTCCGCCCGGCCTGCTCCCAGTCCCCGGCAGCCGCTGCAGCTTGGACCGACGCAAGGACCGGAGGGGTCGTGGTGAGGAAGAGGTCCAGGATCCGCACCGCGGCCTTGCGGTTGCCCATGAGCCGCTGGAGGAAGGCCTCTGGGTCGAAGACCGGCGGCAGGTCGGGCGGCTCCGCTTCCGCGCCCGCCTTGGGCAGATGACGGTTCAGGAGCTCCAGGAGGGCCGCGGGTTCGATGGGCTTGGACAGGTAGCCGTCCATGCCTGCGTCCAGGCAGCGCTGGCGGTCCTCGCGCATGGCGTGGGCCGTCATGGCCACCACCGGCACCCGGCAGTCCAGGACACCGGATCCGGGGTTCCGCAGGGCCACCGTGGCTTGCAGGCCGTCCAGGTTGGGCATCTGGATGTCCATCAGGACCAGGTCGTACCTCTGCCTGCGCAGGGCATCGAGGGCCTCCAGGCCGTCCCTCGCAAGGTCGGCCCGGAGCCCCCAGCCTTCCAGCAGGGCCAGGGTCAGCTCCTGGTTCACGGCGTTGTCCTCGGCCAGCAGGATGCGGCCGGTGTCGAAGGTCTGGGCGGAGTCGGCAGCCTTGGGCAGCAGCTCGAAGCCAACGGCGCCCGGGGCCGGCAGGCGCAGCCGGGCCGTGAACCAGAACTCGGAGCCCACGCCCTCCTCGCTGGTGGCCCCGACCTCGCCCCCCAGCAGCGTGGCGAGCTGGCGGCTGATGCTGAGGCCAAGGCCCGTGCCACCGTATTTCCGCGTGGTGGAGGCGTCCACCTGGGTGAAGCTGTGGAAGATTTCCTCGAGCTTGTCTGCGGGGATGCCGATCCCGGTGTCCTTCACCCGGAAGCGCAGGAGGGTGTCCTGGTCCCCGCCCTCGCTGGCCTGGACGGCGACGCTCACACCCCCGGCGGCGGTGAACTTGAGGGCGTTGCCCACGAGGTTCAGCAGCAGCTGCCGCAGGCGGACCGGGTCCCCCCGCAGGCGATCCGGGACGTCGGTTGGCAGTGGGCTGAAGGCCAAGCTCAGTCCCTTTTCGTCGGCCACCGGGGCCAGGAGCAGCCGGAGCTCCTCCAGGAGGACCTCCAGGCTGAAGTCGGTCTCCTCGAGGACCAGCTTGCCGGCCTCGATCTTGGAGAGATCCAGGATGTCGTTGACGAGCTCCAGCAGGGACTCGCCGCAGATGCGCGCGGACTCGGCGTAGCGGCGCTGCTTGGGATCCAGGGGCGACTTCAGCAGCAGGCCAACCATGCCGATCATGCCGTTCATGGGGGTCCGGATCTCGTGGCTCATGTTGGCCAGGAACTCCGACTTGACGGTGCTGGCGGCCTGGGCCTCTTCGGCCAGCTGCACGGCCCGGCGCCGCTCTTCCAGGAGGAGATCATCGGCCTGGATGCTGTCCGTGATGTCCGTGATGGTGCCCACGGCGCGCAGCGGCCTGCCGGAGGCGTCCCGCGCCACCACCTTGCCCCGGTTCTGCACCCAGATGATCCTGCCGCTGGTGTGGAGCATCCGGTAGCGGCTCGTGAAGGATCCGGCCTGGGCGCCCTTGGCCAGGTTGGCCTTTTGGTCGCTGGCGACCCGGGCCCAGTCCTCTTCCAGGACCAGGGTCTGGAAGAGCTCGGCCGAGTGCTCGATGTACTGCTCTCCCAGGCCCAGGATCTCGCACCAGCGGGCATTGTGCCGGACCCAGCCGTGCTCGATGTCCAAGTCCCAGAGGCCTTCCCCGGTGGCGTCCAGGGCGTAGGCCAGGCTCTGCTCGACGTTCTTGCGGGCCTCGTTCGCCACCTGCAGCGCCGTGCTGTCCACGAAGCTGACCACCATGCCCATCACCTTGCCGCGGTTGCGGTGGGGGTAGGCCCAGTAGTCCGCGTTGAAGAGGGAACCGTCGGCCCGCCTCAGCTTCTCGTCCACCACGTGCAAGCCCGTGCCCCGGGCGAGGGACTGGAAGATCTCGCAGGGGGGCTCCGGGGCGCCTGTCTCCGGATCCGCCAGGGTCCGCCTGGCCTGGATGCGGCCGGCATGGCCCAGCACTTCGGTGCAGGGCTGCTCGCAGGACTGGCAGCGTCCCCGCAAGCGGATGCCGGTGAGTTGCTGCATGTTCTGGCCCAGCAGCTGCTCGGCCTGCTCGTAGCCCAGGATGCGCACGCAGGCGGGGTTGATGAAGGTGCACAGGCCCTGGCGGTCCATGAGGAAGATGGCCTCGACGGTGGAGTTCGACAGCACCTGGATGCTGTCGAGCCGGTCCTCGGCGAGGGTGGTGGACCTGAGCTCCATCTTCTCCAGGGAGAACAGCAGAAAGAACGAGAGTCCGCTGGCCACCACACCGAAGAACAGGAGCAGCCAGCGACCTGCCCGTTCGGGCCTGAACTGGTAGTTGCTCCCGGCCCACATCTGCAAGGACCAGACCTGGCCGTAGAGCTTCAGCGTGCCAACCGCCTTGTAGGGGGCAGTCCGGAACGGACCCTCGGGTCCCAGGTGGCAGAGCCGTGCCTCCTCGCGAGGGGTGGCGCCCTCGAACACCTCGAGCCCAAACCCGGAGGGAGTGCGCGCCAAGATGTTCCCCATCAGGGTCTCTACCCGGAAGACCAGGTAGGTCCAGCCCAGGAGGGCCTGCCGCCGCTGGAGGACGCTGTCCAGGGGGGCGCCCTGCCGGTAGACCGGCGCGAAGAACAGCACCCCTGGGTGAAGGGCGTCCTCCCGGTGGAGTCTCACGGGGGCCGAGAGGGTCGCCAGCCCCGTGTCGCGGGCCTGGGCCATGGCGGTCCTGCGGGTGGCGTCGGCATAGAGGTTCCGGGAGAGCATGTCCTTGGCTTCATCATCCAGGGGCTCCACGGCGAGTATCCGGGCAGTGTCCTCGGGCTGCCAGGCCACGAAGCCGAAGCCTTTGAAGCCTGGGCTGAGGGTGGTCAAATCCAGGTTCGTGACGTAGCGATGCCAAGCGGCCTGATCGAGCAGGCCACTCCGCAGGGAGACGAACTCGGCGCTGGCCCGGATGACCTGCTCGTTGTAGGCCATGCGCCGGGTGGTCCGCTCCTGGAACAGGGTGGCATCCGCGCTGAAGCGCTCCTGGGCATGGGCGCTCTCCATCTGGCGCGACCAGGTGTAAGCGAGGAGCGTGACGACCACGCCCACCGCCAGCACCAGCCAGGGCCGCCAGGATCGGAGGGCTTGGAAGCTTGTGCTGGGCATCGCGCTTTCCTTGATGGCTGCTGGCGCCTGGGGCGCCAGGGGTTCCGTGGGTTCCAGGCAACAAAGGAGCAGGACCGAGACCCAGGAGGCTTCACCCCAGGTCCGGGTTGTCCTCGCAGGACGGACCCCCCGCAGTCCCTGCCGGGGCGCCATGGGCATTGAGTTATATTCAAAATATCATGGGCTGATGTTTGAACTCTAAAACAATCAACTAGATATGTAATATTACGTAGCCGTCTCGGCCTAGTTGTAGGCCACGGTCACGGTGAAGCTGCCCGTGTAGGCGCCCGGGGCCTGGTTGGCCTCGAGCCCGAGGGTCGCGCCCACCTGGAGGGCCAGCCGCCCGCTGGCGTCCAGGGCCTGGGTGGTCCCGCCGGTGCTGAAGCCCGCCACGGTCATGCGGCTCGGGCCCGACGTGATCTCGATGCTGGCGGGCAGGGTCACGGTGAAGGTGGCATGGGGCTCCCCGGCCACCTGGAAGCTGGCGGAGGAGACCCCGGCGGCGCTGCCCAGGATCACGCCGCCGGTGGCGCTGCGGCCGCCATTCGGGCCCAGCACCACCTGGCCCGCGCTCCGGGTGGCGATCATGGCGCCGAAGTTCAGGTCCGCAGGCTTCTGGATGGAGACGGGCTGGCAGATCTCGGCCGAGGCCGTGGCCACGGCGCCCCGAACCTGGCCGAAGGCGGGCACCGCGCCCGCCAGGAGCAGGGCTCCGGCGCTGGCGAGGATGGCTCCCGTACGGCCCTTCGAC
>CAIRAS010000153.1 GCA_903876615.1 uncultured Holophagaceae bacterium | reverse complement strand
GGGCTCGAACTCGCGCAGGAAGTCGGCCTTCTCGAGGCCCCCCAGGAACATGGCCTCGTCCACCTGGATGTTCCAGGCCATGAGGGTCCGGATGGCGCGCTCGTGGGCCGGGGCGCTGCGGGCGGTGACCAGGGCGGTGCGGATGCGCATGGGGGCGCCGGCGCCCTGGGCCTGCAGGGGCTGCAGCGCCTCCAGCAGGGGCTTGAAGGGGCCCGGGGGCAGGGGCACCCCGGCCCGCTCGATCTCGTGGGCCTGGAAGGCGGCCAGGCCGCCCTTGTCATAGACCCGCTCGGCCTCGTCGCTGAAGATCACGGCGTCACCGTCGAAGGCGATGCGGATCTCTTCGGGATGGCGGTCCGCCGCCACGGTGCTGTCGGGATAGACCCGGGCCGCGGCGAAGCCCGCCAGCAGGGCCGCGCGGACGTCGTCCTCTTTGGCCGACAGGAACAGGTTCGCGCCCAGGGACGTGAGGTAGGGATAGGGGTTCCGGCCCCGGGTGAAGACGCCCCGCTCCAGCTGCAGGTTGGCCTCCTGGGCGCTGCGGAAGACCCGCAGGCCGCTCACGGGATCGTTGCGCGAGAGGATCACCACGGCCACGCGGGAGGCCCCGTCAGCGTTGAAGGCCAGCAGCTTCTTCACCAGCGGGAAGGCCACGCCGGGCTGGGCGGGCTGGTCCAGGCGCGCCAGCTGCAGCTCCATGTAGGCGCGGTCGTCGGCCTCTTCGAAGACCCGGTTCTCCTCCTCGAAGTCGAAGAGGGCGCGGGACGAAATGGCGACGACGAGCTTGCCTGCCAGGGATTGGGCCATGCCCTCAGGTTACATTGAGGGATGGCCCGCCTCTACTTCGATGCCAACGCCACGACTCCGCCCCATCCGGACGCGGTGGTGGCGGTGTGTCGGACCCTGGCCGAGGACTGGGCCAATCCCACGAGTACCCACCGCGAGGGCCAGCGGGCGCGCCACCTGCTGGAGGAGGCCCGCCGGGAGCTGGCGGAAGCTCTGAGTGTGGCCCCGGGGGAGCTGGTCTGCTGCGCCAGCGCCACCGAGGCCCTGCACTTGCTGCTGCGGGGGCTCCAGGCCGCGCTGGGGGATCGGCCCGCAGCGGTGTTTCCCGGCGAGCACAGCGCCTGCCTGAACCCGCTGCGGGACTGGGCTCGCGTGAGCTGGCTGCCGGAGCTTCCGGAGGCCTGCGCCACCGTGGTCCAGATGGCGGCGAGCAACGAGACGGGCCTCCTCTACGGGATGCCGACCGCGCTGGACGCGGTGCGGATCTGCGACTGCGCCCAGGCCTGGGGCAAGGTGCCTGTGGACCTCTCCGCCTGCGATGCCGCCGTCTTCAGCGGCCACAAGGTCGGCGGTCCCCGGGGCGCGGCCCTGCTGTGGCTGCGGCCGGGCCTGCCCTGGGAGCCCGTCATGGAAGGTCCCCAGGAACGCCGCCGCCGGGGCGGCACCGAGGACCTGCCCGCCATCCGCGGCCTGGCCGCGGCGGTGCGGCACCTGCCCGAGCTGCTCGACCAGAACGCGGCCCTGGCCCCCCTGCGTGACGCCTTCGAGGCGGAGCTGCTGAGCTGGCACCGGGAGCTGGAGGTCATCGGCCACGGCCAGCCCCGGCTGCCCAACACCAGCTGTGTGCTGTTCCGGGGCCGCAGCGGCGAGGCCCTCCAGGTGGCGCTGGATCTCGCCGGTTTCGCCGTGAGCACCGGCAGCGCGTGCCACAGCGGCTCCGTGAAACCGAGTCACGCGATCACGACCTTGGGGTATACTATCGAAGACGCGCGCTCGGTGCTTCGGTTCTCGATGCTTCCCGACACGCAGCCCAGCGAGGTGGAGGCCCTGGTGGCGGCCATCAAGCGGTTGACATGAAGTCCTGGAAGACCGGGCTGGGCATGGAGTGAGCATGGTCGAACAGATCCTCTTCTTCTTCGCGCACAACCCGCTCCTGCTGCTGTTCGCCGTCGTGGCCCTGGGCTATCCCATCAGCAAGCTCCAGGTGGCCGGCGCCTCCTTCGGCATCGCCAGCATCCTCTTCGCGGGCATCGCCCTGGGCGCCCTGGTCATGGCGCCGGGCCTGGACCCCGCCCTCAAGCAGGACATCTCCAAGGACATGAAGCTGGTCTACGAGCTGGGCTTGGCGGTGTTCGTCTACGCCATGGGCCTCTCGATCTCCCACAGCTTCTGGGCCGCCTTCAGCCGCGAGGGCATGAAGAAGAACGCCGTGGTGTTCCTGGTGATGCTCATCTCCACGGGCTTCGTGATGCTCCTGGCCCGGGTCATGGGCTTCAACGCCCGGTACGCGGCGGGTCTGCTCACCGGCAGCTTCACCAATATGCCAGCCCTGGCGGGCGTCATCGAGCGCGTCAAGGCCTCCGGGGCCAGCCCCCTGGAGCTGGCCCAGCCCACGGTGGCCTCGGCCATCGCGTATCCCATCGGCGTGCTGGTGCCCATGCTGGTGATCCTC
>CAIRAS010000152.1 GCA_903876615.1 uncultured Holophagaceae bacterium | reverse complement strand
CGTGACGAAGATGACCGCGGGGCGCTTGCCCTCGGCCTCCAGCAGCTCCAGCACCTCAAAGCCGTCCAGCTTGGGCATCTGGATGTCCAGGAAGATCAGGTCCGGCTGGTGCTGGGCCGCGGCCTTCAGGGCCTCGAACCCATTGGCGCACTCTGCCACCACCATCACGTCCGGATGGACCTCCAAGTGCTGGCGCACCACGGCGCGGGCGAGCTCTTCGTCGTCGATGATCAGGGCTTTCATGGCTCAGTCTCCAGGGGAAAGACGAGGGTCACGCGGTGGACTTCTTCCAGGCTGGTGGCCTCAAAGCGGGCGCGGCTGCCGAAGCGGCCCAGCAGCCGCTGGCGCACCTGGCGCAGGCCCAGCCCCAGGCCCTGCGGCGTCGGGGCGTCAGGATCCCGGGGGTTCTCCACCCGCAGGATGACGTGGCCTTCGACCAGCTCCGAGGTGAGGACCAGGGAGCCCCCCTCAGGCAGAGCCGCGATGCCGTGCTTGATGGCGTTCTCCACCAGGGGCTGGAGCAGCAGGGTCGGCAGCAGGGCCGGCTCCGTGGCGGGATCTACCTTCAGGTCCAGGCGCAGCCGGGTCCCGAAGCGGATCTGCTCGATGGCCAGGTAGGCCCGGGCCAGGTCCAGCTCCTCCCGCAGGGCCACCAGGCGGCGCTCGCCCAGGCCCAGGCTGCGGCGCAGGAACTCCGAGAGCAGCACGCACATCTCCCGGGCGCGGACCGGGTCCACGGCCGTGAGGGCCGACAGGGAGTTGAGGCTGTTGAAGAGGAAGTGCGGATTCAGCTGGGCGCGCAGGGCCTTTAGCTCGGACTCCTGGGCCAGCAGCTGCAGCTCGGCGCCCTTGCGCTCCGCCTCCAGGGCGCGCGCCTGGGCCAGCATTAGGTAGCTGAGGGCCACCGAGGCCAGGTAGAGCAGGATGCCCAGGCCTGTGATCACCGGCAGGGCCACCTTGACCCGCTGGGGCAGGCCCCCGAGACCCGGGAGCCAGGCCAGCAGCCGGGCCAGGAGCCAGGCCAGGCCCGCCCAGAGACCGCCCATGAGCAGGGCGGCGGTGACCCAGGCGGCGCTCTGGGTGGACAGTCCTTCAGCCGTGTTCTGCAGGGGCAGGGCCCGGCAGAGATACCAGGTGCCCAGGAACAGCAGCGCCCCCAGGAGGCAGAGGGGCAGGGCGAGGCTCGTGGCCTCCAACCAGTTCCAGCCCTGGCTGCGGGCGATGCCCGCCAGCAGCAACGCGATGGGCACCCACCCCAGGAGGTAGGTTCCCAGCCGGGCGCGGCTGACCAGGAGCGGGTGCATCAGGACTTCACCTCGGTGCCGCCGAAGAGGATGAGCCCCGTGATGACCAGGCAGGGGCGGCCCTCGGCGGTGCTGGGACCATGGTGCGTGTTGTCGTTCAGGGCCCCGGCGATGGCTGTGGCGCGGTTGGCGATCTCCCAGCCCTCGGGCACCCGGATCTCGCCCCCGCCGAAGAGCACGAAGACATCGATGCGGGCCTGGCCGGACTCCAGGGCCGCCTGCCGAAGGTCCACCTCGTAGCCGCCAAAGATGGCCGTGAGCTCGCCGCCCCGGAAGGACTGGGTACCCATGCGCCGCTTGAAGCCGCCGAAGATGGCCGTCCCCGTGAGGAAGTCCTCGGACCGGGCCAGCTCTGGAGTGATGCCCCGGTGCTGCTTCAGGGCCTTGGTCACGATAAAGATGCCCAGGGCCACCAGCAGCAGCGGCCCCAGGGAGATCGAGTGGTCGCCACGGTCCAGGATGCCGATGAGCAGGACCGTGCCCAGGATCACCAGCACCCAGCCGCCGGTGGATCGGCTGCCCTCCTGGCGCAGCTTGGCGATGCCCATGGCCACCAGGACCAAGGGCCAGAGGCGCAGGATGGCGTGGGCGTCGATGATCCCCAGGGTCTCTAGGGTCAGGACCAGGCCCGCCACGATGATGGCCACGCCCAGCACCAGCTTGGGGCTGAAGGGGCTCGGGGCCTTGGAATCGAGAGGGGCGTTCATGGTTTCACCTGGGGCGTGTCGGGACCGGATTCAGCATCCCAGGAATGGGGCGCCGGTGGGGGCTGGGGCGGGTTTTTGGCGGGGCTGTCGGTCTTGGGCCGGGGAAAGAGGGCTCGCAGGGTGACCACGATCCCGGCCCAGACCAGGCCGATGGGCCACCAGCGCTCCAGCAGGCCCCAGGGGCCGAACTGCTGGAGGAAGCCCGCTGCCGAGAAGGCGAGCAGGAAGTGGCCCCGGAAGCTGAGGGGGCCGTCCTGCACCAGCCGGGCGAGGCCTAGCGCGGCCAGAGCTACCGGCCACCAGGCCAGCACCTGCCAAGCCTCGAACCACTGCAGCTGCTGGCCCAGGAGGATGATGCCCAGGGCGATCACGAGCAGGCCGACGACGAGCTTGACGGAGAGCAGGGGCGGACGGTTCGAGGCGCTCATGGGCGGGACTCCTTGTGACCGGACACGAAGGGAATGGCCAGTGCGAGGGAGGGCAGCCACAGCAGCCACCAGCCGTTTTCGACGAGCCACTTGAGCTGGACCATGGGGTTCTCCTTCCGCATGTTCAAGCTACGGGGCAATCGCCGCCCCACCGGCCAAGGATCGGCGAACAGCAGCCCCCCACCGGCGAAAGCCGCTCCTGCGGTAGTTACGACTAAGCATCGAACGCGAGGAAGTCGCTCAGTCCCAGTCGATGCTGCCGCCGCGGCTGCGTTCTTGCCAGGCGTGGTCGAGGGCGGGGACCAGGTCGGGCGGGCACTGGAAGCGCAGAACGGCGTCGGCGCCGTCGAAGGACTGCTCCAGGGCTTCACAGGCGGAGAACGCGCCCAGCAGGGCGAAGGGCAGGTGGGCCTGGGCCGCGGGCACCCGGAGCGCGCCGCTGCGGAGGATTCGAACTTCTTCCCAGACGCCGGCCTCATCCGCGAGGGCCAGGGCGCCCTGGACGCCCTCGGTGTAGGCCCGGACCAGCCCCCCGGTGCCCAGCTTGGTGCCGCCGTACCAGCGGATGCAGACCGCGATCAGGTCCGTGACCTGGGCCCCCTCCAGAACCGCCAGCATGGGCCGACCCGCCGTGCCCGAGGGCTCCCCGTCGTCGTCGGCTCCGTGGGCGGATACGGGCACGCCCTCGCGCCAGGCGCTGCAGTGGTGGGTGGCGTCGAAGTCCCGCTTGCGTAGCAGCGCCAGCACCGCCGCCCGCTCCGCCGCGTCCCGGGCCGGATGCAGTTCCGTCAGGAAGACCGAGGCCTTCTCCCGGAGGCGGTGGACCACGCTTTCCTTCAGACGACGCATGGCTTCAGCATGGAGGGCGCCGGGGCCCGAGGCAACTAACCCACCTGCAGTTTCCTTTTCCCCATGAGAAACGGCCCGCCGAAGCGGGCCGTTTCTCCTAGGCCGGGACTGGCGTCCCGGAAGAGCAACTAAATCAACGCATTGACGATGGCATTGAGGGTGGGGCTGGGGCGCATGGCGGCGCTGGTCTTGGCGTGGTCGGGGTGGTAGTAGCCACCCATGTCCACGGGCTTGCCCTGGGCTGCGATGAGTTCTTCGTTGATCTTCGCCTCGTTGGCACCCAGCTCCTGGGCGACCTTGGCGAAGCGGGCCTGGAGCACGGCGTCCTTGGTCTGGGCGGCCAGGGCCTGGGCCCAGTAGAGGGCCAGGTAGAAGTGGCTGCCGCGGTTATCGATCTGGCCCACCTTGCGGGCGGGGGACTTGTCGTTGTCCAGGAACTTGGCGATGGCCACGTCCAGGGTCTCGGCCAGCACCTGCGCCTTGGCATTCTTGAAGGCGTTGGCCACGTGCTCGAGGGAAGCGCAGAAGGCGCTGAACTCGCCCAGGGAATCCCACCGGAGGTAGCCCTCTTTCTGGAACTGCTGGACGTGCTTGGGAGCGGAGCCGCCGGCGCCGGTCTCGAAGAGGCCGCCACCGCCCAGCAGGGGCACGATGGAGAGCATCTTGGCGCTGGTGCCCAGCTCGATGATGGGGAACAGGTCCGTGAGGTAGTCGCGCAGGACGTTGCCGGTGACGGAGATGGTGTCCTTGCCCTCGCGGATGCGGGCCACGGAGACCTTCATGGCTTCCACCGGGTGGAGGATGCGGATGTCCAGGCCTGTGGTGTCGTGCTGCTTGAGGTAGGTCTGCACCTTGGCGATGACCTGGGCGTCGTGGGCCCGGCCGGTGTCCAGCCAGAAGAGGGCGGGGGCGCCGGTGATGCGGGCGCGGCTGACAGCCAGCTTCACCCAGTCCTGGATGGGAGCGTCCTTGGCCTGGCACATGCGGAAGATGTCATCGACCTCCACCTTCTGCTGGAGCAGGGTGGCACCGGCCTCGTCCACCACGCGGATGAGGCCCGGCTCGGTGGCGATGAAGGTCTTGTCGTGGGAGCCGTACTCCTCGGCCTTCTGGGCCATGAGGCCGACGTTGGGCACGCTGCCGATGGTGGCGGGGTTGAAGGCGCCGTGCTGCTGGCAGTCCTCGATGATGGTCTTGTACATCGTGGCGTAGCAGCGGTCCGGGATCATGGCCAGGGTGTCATGCAGCTTGCCGTCCGCGCCCCACATGCGGCCGGAGTCGCGCACCACCACGGGCATGGAGGCGTCCACGATGATGTCGTTGGGCACGTGCAGGTTGGTGATGCCCTTGTCCGAGTCCACCATGGCCAGGGCCGGGCGGGTCGGGTAGACAGCCTGGATGTCGGCCTCGATCTCGGCGCGCTGGGCCTCGGGCAGGGTCTGGATCTTGGCGTAGAGGTCGCCCAGGCCGTTGCTGAGGTTCACGCCCAGGCTCTTGATGACGGCGGCGTGCTTGGCGAAGACGTCCTTGTAGAACACGGACACCGCATGGCCGAACATGACGGGATCCGAGATCTTCATCATGGTGGCTTTGAGGTGCAGGGAGAGCAGCAGGCCATCCTGCTTGGCGGCGTCGATCTGCTCGGCGTAGAAGGCGCGCAGGGCCTTGGCGCTCATGACGGAGCTGTCGATGATCTCGCCGTCGGAGAGGGCGGTCTTGGCCTTGAGGACCTTCACGGCCCCGTCAGCGCCCACGAACTCGATGCGCACGTTGGTGGCCTTGGCCACGGTGGTGGAGGTCTCACTGCCGTAGAAGTCACCGGCGGTCATGTGGGCCACGCGGGACTTGGAGTCGGGGGCCCAGGCACCCATGCGGTGGGGGTGCTTCTTGGCGAAGTTCTTCACGGAGAGGGGCGCCCGACGGTCCGAGTTGCCCTCGCGCAGGACGGGGTTCACGGCGCTGCCCAGGCACTTGGCGTAGCGGCCCTGGATGGCCTTCTCGGCCTCGTCCTTGGGCTGCTCGGGGTAGTCCGGCAGGTTGAAGCCCTGGCTCTGCAGCTCCTTGATGGCGGCGATGAGCTGGGGGATGGAGGCACTGATGTTGGGAAGCTTGATGATGTTGGCTGCGGGGGTCAGGGCCAGGGCACCCATGGCGCCGAGGTTGTCGGGGATCTTCTGGGCCTCGGTGAGCTGATCCGGGAAGTTGGCGAGGATGCGGCCCGCCAGGGAGATGTCCGAGGTCTCCACCGAGATGCCGGTGCCCTCCGTGAAGCCCTGGATGATGGGCAACAGGGAGTAGGTCGCCAGGGCAGGCGCTTCGTCGATCTCGGTCCAGATGATCTTCTGGGTGGTCATGGGGTCTCCTTGTGAAGTTCCGGTCCCTGGCAGGGCCTTCGGCCACGGGTGCGCACCCGAAGCCCGGCAATGGGTAATCAAGGCAGACTCCCACGGCGAAAGCCTTGTATCAAGCGGCTTTCCCGCGCTTTGGGGGAATTGGGACTTCGGTCACGACCAGGGGCCAGCGAGGGCCACGCTGATTTCGTTCCAGTTCCTTAAGCCAGCACCGGCATGGCAGCTCCCGAAGCGGCGCGGACCTTCCCCTGGGCGACGGCGAAGTCCATGCGGCCCAGGTTCACGCCGCCGAAACCCACCTGGAAGACCAGGGTCTCGCCCCGAGCCTGGGGCACCCGGGTGGGGGTCTCCAGGAAGGTGTGGCTGTGACCGCCGATGACGGCGTCGATGCCGGCCACCTGGCCCGGCAGGTGCAGATCGTCGGGGCCGGTGCCGTTCAGGTTGTAGCCCAGGTGGGAGAGCACCACCACCAGGTCCACCTTCTCGACCTCCCGCAGCCGCTTCACGACGGGCCTGAGGCTCTCGTAGGGATCCCGCCAGGTGATGCCCTCGTGGTTCTTGGG
>CAIRAS010000151.1 GCA_903876615.1 uncultured Holophagaceae bacterium | reverse complement strand
GCGCGGATGGCCACGCCCTCCTCGGCTGAGGCCAGGGGGTTCAGCTTGTTGCGAAGGGCCCAGATCTCGGTGCCGGCGGCGTTGTCCCCGCGATAGAGCTGGCCGTTGACCACCAGGCCACCGCCGAAGCCGGTCCCGAAGGTGACGCCCAGCAGGTTGCGAAACCGCTTCGGACTGCCCGCCGCGGCCAGGGCGGCATTCACTTCAGGCAGCAGGCCGCCCAGGGCCTCGCCGTAGGCAAAGAGGTCCCCGTCATTGTTGAGCAGGACCGGCACGCCGAAGCGCTCCTCCAGCAGCGGTCCCAGGGGCACACCGCCCCGGAAGGCGGGCAGGTTCACCAGGTCGCCGATGACCCCGTTGGGATAGTCCGCGGGGCCCGGGAAGGCGAAGCTGATGGCCGCGGCGCCGCCGCAGCGCTCCCAGGCCTCCCGGAAGCCGTCCTCGATGCCGCGCAGGCAGAGGGCCAGATCGTGCCCCTGCGAGGGCCGGGTGACGGGCGGGAGGATCGCCTGGCCGCCGCGCATGGCCCCGAACACGAAGGTGGTGCCTCCGGCGTCGAGGGTCAGGACCGTGCGGGGGTCGCCGTGGAGATCCACCTCAGGCCGCCGGGGCAGGGAGGGCGCTCGTGGGCGCAGCGGGAGCGGGGCACATGGCCTCTAGCCTAGCTTCTCGGGGTCAGCAGCGGGCGCAGAAGTGGGCCGGTCCGGGCAGGGCCGCCAGCCCGGCCAGGGCCCCCTCCCAGGCTGCCACCGGTCCCCGGAAGGCGGCGATCTCCGCCGTGAGCCGTCGCAGGGCGTGCAGGGGCGCCGGGTCCGCCGGCAGGGGCAGGAAGGGCACGGGGGCTCCGGTGGCGGCCCGGAGGGCTCCCCGCAGGACGTCCGTCAGGGGGTTGGCGCAGGGCAGCTCCAGGGGGGGCACCCGCAGCACCGCCCCCTCCGGCACAGGCACGCCCGGCCAGAGGTCCACCTCGAAGCCGCAGCCGTCCAAGGTCGGCACCTCCTGCCACTCCGGGCGACGGAAGATCCGCTTGCGCCGGTCCGAGCCCCAGTCCGTCAGCAGCAGCTTCAGCTCGGCCTTCTCCAGGGGACCCATGGGCGCCTTGAGGAGGGGCACCGGGGTCGTCCGGAAGACCCGGCCCGGGAGCCTGCGCACGAGCATCGGCTGATCCGAGAGCCAGGGCAGGCCCGCGTCCAGGGCGGCCACCAGGGCGCCGAGGCGTCTCTGGTTGGAGGCCAGTGCCGCCGCGAGGTCGCAGCCCGGCAGGGGCAGCAGGGCCAGCAGGTTCAGCTCGAGGCCCCGGGCCTGGGTCCGCGCCGCGGCTTCCAGAGGCGCGCGGAGGTCCGCGGCGTCGCGGCCCAGCACCGCCACCTGGGGCAGGCCGTGGGCCCGGCTGCGCTCCACCAGCAGCAGGCTGCCGCCCTCGGCGCGGAGCAGGGTGCCGCCCAGTTCCGCCGCGAGCTGCAGGGCGGCGGGGTTCAGCATGCGGGTGGCCGGGCAGGGATGACGGTCATGGCTGGATGGTATCAGCCGCCATCCGGCGCGCTGGGGGCAGCCCCGGCAGGTCCCAGCCGCTGGAGCTGCCGGTCCTGGAACTTGGTCAGGGTGGCCAGGGCCACGCTGGCCCCGATGAGGGCGCAGGCCATGTCCCACTGGGTGTCCCAGGGGTCGCCCTGGGAGCCCAGGAAGGCGTCCGCGGAGCTGCCGGTCCAGACGGCGGTCTGCCACTCCAGCAGCTCGTAGGCGGCGCTGAGACCAAGGACCATCAGGATCAGGACGAAGGCCGACCACGGGCCGGGCTTCAGGATCCCCTTGCGGAGCAGCACCTCCCGGAAGAGGAGCACCGGCACAAAGCCCTGAAAGAGGTGCCCCAGGCGGTCGTAGGGATTGCGGGCCAGGTGCAGCCAGCCCTTCACCCAATACCCGGCGGGCACCTCGGCATAGGTCCAGTAGCCGCCCACCATGAGCACCAGGCAGTGGAGGGCGAGGAGGACGTAGAGCAGGTTTGAGAGGGGGAAGCGCCGGTGGGTGGCGACGAGCGCCGGGACCCCGGCGAGCACCGGCAGGTTCTCCATGAACCAGGTGAAGCGGTCGGCCTTCGGCGACCAGCCCAGCACGACAAAGGCGAGGGCCACTGCGGCCAGCAGGAAGAGAGGGGTCCGATCGGATGCGCGCACCATGCCCCATGGTCGGGGCGGTCCTGGCCGCTGTCATCAACAAAGCGGCCTGCCCTATGCTGGAGTCCTGGAGGTCGCCATGCAGCTGGGCATCGCGGGAAAAGTGGCTATGGTGGCTGCCGGAAGCAAGGGTCTGGGCCGGGCTGCGGCCCTGGCGCTGGCGGCTGAGGGCTGCGCCGTCTCCATCTGCGGGCGGGGTGCCGAGGCCCTGGCTGCCACCCGAGCGGAGCTGGAGGCACTCGGCGTGCCCGTGCTGGCCACGCCTGTGGATGTCACCTCGGCGGAGGACCTCGTCCGCTGGCACCAGGCCACGGTCGCGGAGCTGGGGCCGGTGGCGATCCTCATCACGAACACCGGCGGCCCCAAGGCCGCGGAGTTCGCCAACCTCACCGATGCGGACTGGTGC
>CAIRAS010000150.1 GCA_903876615.1 uncultured Holophagaceae bacterium | reverse complement strand
CTCGCTGGGGCTGGTGCGCTGGACCACTTCCAGGGCCTGCACGGCGGGCAGGCCGCCGGAGAGCAGTACGCCCAGGGTGCGGGCGAAGACGCTGGAGTGGTACATGCGGTAGAGGGTGCCGACCTTGGGCAGCATCAGCAGCATGCGCTCCGCCAGCTTGCGCCCGGCTTCGGAGGAGGCCATCCAGCGGGCCAGCACGATCAGTCCGACCGCCGCGATGCCCTGCAGCCAGAGGGTGGAGCTGACCTCCTTCCCGGCGCCCAGGAGCATCCGGGTGAAGAAGGGCATCTCGACGTCGCCGCCGGCGTAGAACTCCGCGAAGCGGGGCAGCACGACGTTGAAGATCACGCCCAGGGCCAGCCCCATCACCAGCATCAGGAAGGCAGGGTAGAAGAGGGCCTCGATGATCCGGCGGCGGCTGGTCTGGGAGAACTTCTGGAAGGCCAGCCAGCGGGCCAGCACTTCCGGCAGGGTGCCGCTGCGCTCTCCGGCCACCACATTGCTGCGGTAGATCGGCGGGAAGGTGCCGGCCTGTTCCAGGGCGTCCGAGAACGACATGCCCTCGCGAACCAGCTCCACCACCTGGGCGAGGCTGCGGCGCAGCTGGGGGTCCTTGCCGTGCCCCACCAGCAGCTCGAGGGACTGCAGCAGCGGGATGCCCGCCTTCAGCAGGGCCAGCAGCTCCTGGTTGAACAGCACCAGGGACTCGGTCTTCAGCTGGTTCCGGCTCCGGAAGGCTGTGTCCGTGCGCTTGACCTCCAACGGGAACCCGCCCTCGGCCAGGACGCGGGCCTGGAGGGCCTCCGCGCTGTCCGCCTCGTATTCGCGCACCAGCACGTCGCCGTTCGCATGGGTGAGACGGACCGTGAATCTCATAGACCTTGAGAATACCTGATAACCCTGCCGGGCCGCGCCCTGCGCTAGGCTCGGGGAAGTTCGGAGGTTCCTTGCGGCGTGCCCTGGTCCTGATCCCTGCCTTCTGCCTGGCCCTGGCGGGCCAGGAAACCCCGACTGCGCTGCTCCGCGTGGGCACCGCCCTGCCCGTGGACCTGGACCTGGCCGGCGCTAATCCGGCGGCCCTGCTGCCGCGCGACAACCGGGACGCGGCCCAGGTCGAGGCCGCCCGCCAGCGCTGGAGCCCCCTGGTCGCGGGCTTGAAGGAGGCCCCGGCGGTGCGCCTGCGGCTGCCCCTCGGCGGGTCCCGCCTGCCGCTGCTGCTGGCGGCCGCCCAGGCCCTGAAGGCCCAGTCCCCAGGCCAGCGCCTCTACCTGGCCTACGACCCGGGCGCGGCCCCCCTCCTGGAGGAGACCGCCTGGGGGGCCCTGGATGGCGGGGCCCTGCTGCCCATGGACCTGAGCCAGGATCCCGGCACCTGGCGGGCCCAGCTGGCCCAGGCCCAGGGCACCTTCCCCGGGCGCCCCTGGACCCTGTGGCTGCCCAAGGACCCCGGTGCCCTGGCCTCGGCGCTGCTGGGCGATGGAGGACGGCTGGTCGTGCCTGCGGGTGGACCTGCCGCTGAGCTGGCCCGGCAGATCCCCCCGGGCTTCTCGGAGGTGGAGGGGGGCCTGGGCGACCTGACCGTGCGGCACCGGGGGGGCGAGGCCCACCGCTGGACCAACGCCGGGGGCGTCTGGTCGGTCGCAGCCCTGCCGGGACCGCGCACGGAAGTGTCCGTGACTGGCGCCGAGGCCTACGATGTGGGCGCCCTGCTGGCCCGGGTCCGGGCGGCCCAGCTCCGGGGCCGGGCCGGGGTGCGCACGCTGCAGGCCCGGGCGGATCTGGACCTGCACATCCAGGGCCAGAGCGGGCGCGGCGGGGATCTCGGCTTCAGCTTCCGCTACTTCGAGCAGGCCGGGGAGTGGCCCGAGCTGCTGCAGAAGGAGGTCCGCCTGAACGGTGTGAGGGCCAAGCTCGAGGGCGAGGTGCAGCTGCCCCTCATCGAGAGCCGCAGGTCCGTGTCCCTGCCCGTGGCGCTGGCCCTGACCGAGGGCTACCGCTACCGCGACGGGGGCTCCGCAGGGCCCGGCCGGCGGCTTCTGCGCTTCGAGCCCGTGAGCCCCGATGCGCTGGCCTACACCGGCGAGCTGGAGGTGGAGGAGGCCACGGGCAAGCTCCTGTTCGAGCGCCGGGAGCGCTCGGACATGCCGGGCACCGTCAAGAGTGAGCGCGAGCTTCTCACCTACGGCGAGGTGGCTCCCGGGGTGCGGCGGCCCGTCACGGTGCAGTCCTTCGAGCGCTGGGTGAGCGCCGGGGGCGTGATCCAGGTCCAGCGCCGCTTCACCTATCGCGACTTCGAGGTCAACGGCGAGCGCTTCGCGGCCGAGCGGGGGGCGGCCCGGACCTCGACGGCCACCATGCTCAAGGTGACGCCCGAGGGGGCGCGCTACTTCACGCGCCAGGAGGACGGCACCCGCAAGGTGGAGGACAAGCCCCGCAGCAGCGGCCGGGCCCTGGCGGGCGTGGTGCTGGTGGACCCGGGCCTGACTCCGCCCGTGATGCCCCTGGGCGGCCTCCTCTACTTCGACTACGATGCCTTTGGCAAGGGCGTCCAGCTGAACGCGCTCACGGCGGTGGTGTTCAACACGGCCAGCGTCGCCATCCCGCGGGCGCTGGGCAGCTTCGATTTCGGCGCCAACGCCACGGCCCTGCTGCTGAAGAGCACCGAGCGGCCCGTGGTGAAGGGGGGCCTGTCGGACCGCGACGGCGTGGGCCGGCGCTTCGGTCAGCTGGGCCTGGAGCTGGGCCG
>CAIRAS010000149.1 GCA_903876615.1 uncultured Holophagaceae bacterium | reverse complement strand
GTGGCCTTCTGTTTGGTGGAGCCAATCGGGATCGAACCGACGACCTCTTGCATGCCATGCAAGCGCTCTCCCAGCTGAGCTATGGCCCCAATCGGGAAGACCCAGTATCCCACTCCCTCTGCGCCTCTGCAAGCACAGATCCTAGGGTGCGACCCGCAGCTTCTGACCCACCTGGATCCGGTCGCCCTTCAGGTGGTTCCAGGTGCGGAGATCGCTGAGCTCGACGTCGTGTTTCCGGGCGATGGCCGCGAGGGTCTCCCCCTTCACCACGCGATGCAGGGCGGACGCTGGGGCGGGAGCGGCCTTGACCGGAGCGGAAGCCGTCTTGGCCGGGGCGACAGCACTGGAGAGGCGGACCACGTCCCCGGGGTGCAGGGCCTTCGCGGCCTCGGGATTCAGACGCAGCACCTCGCTCAGGGTCAGGCCGTGGGTCCGGGCGAGCCTCGCCAGGGTGTCGCCGGGCTTGGCCCGCACGCTGGCGGGAGCCTCGCCCGCCGGCCTGACCTGGGGCCTGGGGGCGGCGGCCTCCAGCGCGCGCGGCGCGGGGATTGGCGGGGGGGCTGGCGTACTCTCCCGCACGGGAGCGACCGGTGCCGGTGCTGCACTCGGCAGCTCCCGGGACGGGGCGACGGCAGGGGGCTCAGGGGCAGGCTTCTCGCCCTCTTCCGTCGCAGTGAGATCCCGAGGCACGACGGGCAGCGGCGGCAGGGGATGATCGCCGAGCACCTTGGGTTTCGCGCTCTTGGTGGCAAGATCCCGGTCATCCAGGGCCAGCGAGGGGGCCGGCGGCACCAGGAGGCGCTTGCCGGGCTTGAACTGCTTGGCGGTGATGTCGTTCGCGATGAGCAGGTCTTCCTCGGTGACCTTGAAGCGCTTGGCCACCTTCGCCAGGGTGTCGCCCTTGCGGACGGTGTAGTTCTGGAAGTCCAGGCGCTTGTTGGCGGGCATGCGGGCCAGCTGACGCAGGCAGTCCATGGCCCGGCCCGGCGGCACGCGGAGCAGGTAGCTGCCGGGCGGGGTCGAGCCCCGCAGCAGCTCGGGATTCAGGGCCTTCAGGGTCGCGGCGTCCGTGTCGGCGCAGCGGGCCAGCACCGTGAGGCTGGTCATGCTGGATACCGCCACGGTCTCGTAGGAATAGGGCATGAGCGGCACGATCCGCAGGCCGTAGCGCTCGGGATTCCGGCCCACGAGGATGGCCGCGCAGAGCTCTGGAATGTAGTTCTTGGTCTCGGTCCGCAGCCACCGGGACCGGGCCAGGTCCCAGAAGTTCCGGCTGCCCACGTTCTGGATGGCGCGGTCCAGGGTGAGGGGCCCGGCGTTGTAGCTGGAGGCCGCCAGGTACCAGTCGCCGCTGATCTGGTAGAGGCGCTTGAGGTAGCGCGCGGCGGCGCGGGTGGCCTTGATGGGGTCGCGGCGCTCCTCCAGCCAGGCGTTGCCGTTGAGGCCGTAGATGCGGCCCGTGGAGCGGATGAACTGCCACATGCCCACGGCCTTGGCCTTGCTGTTGGCGTCGTTGCGGAAGCCCGATTCGATGACGGCCAGATAGGCCAGATCCGCGGGGACGCCCTCCTCGGCGAAGACCTGGCGGATCATGGGCATGTACATCGAGGCCCGGCCCAGGGCGTTCTCCATGAAGCCGCGCTTGGTGGTGGTGAAGAGGCTCACCCAGGTGAGCACCCGGTCGTTGAGGTCGATGGGGTAGTCGTAGGTGGCGCCCTTCTCCGCAGCCTTCACCCGCTCCTGCTCCGCCCGCAGCTCATCCCCGCTGAGGGTGACGATCTCCTCGGGAGCCTTCAGCCCAGGCTCACTTTCCGCGGCTTCCTCCACTCCCACCTGGTCCTGGACGTCCTTCAGGCGCTGCAGCAGCGCCTGGACCTCGAGCAGCTTGAGCAGGTCCAGGGGCCAGTCGGCGGTGAGGACATCGGCTTCGTCCGCACGGTCCGCGGCGGCCTCCTCATCGTCGGCCTCCAGCGCGCGCTCCGCCGCCTCCACCAGGGCCCGCAGACGCAGGACCCGCGTGGCATCGGACTCGACCGCCGGCACAACCTGCGCGGCCACAGCCGACTGCGGCGCCGGCGCCGGAACCTGCGCCAGCGCCGTCCCCCAGAGGAGGGCGGCCAGGACCGGGAAGGGCACTAGTGGCTTTCGGCGCTAACCAGCGCCTCATAGGCCTGGGCGTCCAGCAGGCCGGCCAGGTCGCCGGTCAGCTTGATCTTCACCATCCAGCCGCGGCCGAAGGGATCCTCATTCACCGCTTCCGGGTGATCCGCCAGGGTGGTGTTTACTTCCAGCACTTCCCCCGCAGCAGGCAGGTTCAGCTCGGAGACCGTCTTCACGGATTCCACCGTGCCGAACTCCTCGCCCTGGCCGAAGGCGGCGCCCACTTCCGGCAGGTCCACGAAGACCACGTCACCCAGTGCGTCCTGGGCGTAGCTGGTGATCCCCACCAGGGCCGTGCCGTCGGCGGCGGGCTTGAGCCACTCGTGGTCCTTGGTGTACTTCAGGTCGGCCGGGAACATGGGACCTCCAAAAAAGGTGAAAATGGCTGGGGGGTTGGCTGAGAGCCGACAGCTGACAGCCGAGAGCTACTTCTGCCGCTTGTAGAAGGGCGTGGGAATGATCTCGGCCGGGACGGCGCGGCCGCGGATGTCGATCTGGATGCGGCCGCCCACCTTGGCCAGCGCCGTGGGCACGTAGGCCAGGCCCAGGTTGATGCCGCAGGTGGGTGAGGGGGCCGCGCTGGTGACGAAGCCGATGGACTGGCCGTCCTGGACCACCGCCATGTGGTCCCGGGCGATGTCCCGCTTCTCCAGGGTCTTGAAGCCGACGAGCTTGCGGG
>CAIRAS010000148.1 GCA_903876615.1 uncultured Holophagaceae bacterium | reverse complement strand
GGCGGCGTCACGGGCACCAAGACGGATGCCGGCATCAACAACGTGCTCCCGCCGTCCCTCCAGACCACCTCGGGTTCCTTCAACATCCCGACCAACAGCAAGCCGAGCCCGATGTTCGGGGCCCAGCCCTTCGTCCAGCAGATGCTGCTGTTCGAGGAGTTCGGTCCGGAGCCCCTGAGAGCGGGGGCGCCCACGCCGACCCTGTCCTTCCCCGCGCCCAGTGTGGGCCCGCTGCCCGAACAGAATCCCAAGAGCGTCGCGAACAGTGTGCCTGCGGGGGCGGCCCTGGAGGCCTTCCTGGCCCAGCCCGGTGTGGCGCCGTGGCCGACGGAGTACGCCAACACTGCGGACATGAACCCCTGGAAACCGCAGATCGAAGCCTTCCTGGGGCGACCCCTGAACCATCCCCCCGCGGAAGGTCGGCCCGCCGGCGCCGGCTGGGCCCACCAGCGCTGGAACGAGTTCCTCCCCCCGGTGTTTTTCAAGACGGCCCAGGCTGGGGCCCGGGTCAACGGCGGCTTCCGGGATGCGCACCAGATGCACCACTACCAGACCGGCGAGTTCGGTCCCGGCGGGCTCTACCACAACACCGCCGGGGTGCCGGCCACGGACGGCACCACCAAGGGCATCGCGGTCCGGATTCACCCGAGCATGCCCATCCAGGAGCACGAGTCAGTCTGGACCTTTGACGGGACCGTGCCCCCCAAGCTGCTCATGGCCCGCTATGGCCAACCCGTGATGATGCGCCACTACAACGCCCTGCCCATCGACCCCTCGGCCAACCGGGGCTTCGGGCTCCACACCATCAGCACCCATGAGCACAACGGCCACAACCCGGCCGAGAGCGACGGCTTCACCAACGCCTTCTTCTTCCCGGGCCAGTTCTACGACTACCGGTGGCCCATGCAGCTGGCGGGCTACGACACCATCAACACCACCGCGACCGACCCCCGGGCCGCCTTCCCGGCCGCGCCGGGCGAGACCCTCTATGTCAACGACGCGAAGCCGGGCCAGAAGACCGCCCTGGGCACCTCGATCCCCATCCGCGGGGACTGGCGCGAGACCATGAGCACCCACTGGTTCCACGACCACATGCTCGACTTCACGGCCCAGAACGTCTACAAGGGCAATGCCGCGATGATGAACTACTACAGCGCCCTGGACCGTGGCAAAGAGGACCTGGAGGACGGGGTCAACCTCCGCCTGCCCAGCGGCACCGCGCTCCCCTGGGGCAACCGGGACTACGACGTCAACCTGGTGATCGCCGACAAGGCCTGGGACAAGGACGGCCAGCTCTGGTTCAACATCTTCAACACGGATGGCTTCCTGGGTGACCACCTCCTGGTCAACTGGCTCTACAACCCCTACTTCAACGTCCGGTCGCGGCGCTACCGCTTCCGCATCCTGAACGGCTCCGTGTCCCGCTACCTGACCCTGGCCCTCGTGCGCCAGATCATCGGCACCAGCGGCGAGCTGCCGGGGCCCTCGGGCTCGGGGATTTCCTACACCCGCGTGCCCTTCCACATGGTCGCCAACGACGGGAACCTCATGGAATACGCCGTGCCCTTTGACGGCATCGTGGACGTGGCCGGGGACGGAAAGCCCGGGGACCGCAAGGGCGTGCTGCCGGAGCAGGGCATCGCCGAGCGCTACGACATCGTGGTCGACTTCAGCAAGAACGGCATCAAGGCTGGCGACAAGCTCTACCTCGTGAACATCCTCGAGCACACGGACGGCAAGAAGCCCAACCGCGTCATCCCCCTCGGCGATGTGCTGGCCGAGAAATACAAACCCGTCATGCACTTCACCAGTGGCGTGGCGGACCGGTGGGACAACGGCGATCCCGCCGTGGGGAAGGTGCTGGAGCTCCGGGTGCAGGCCTACACGGGCACCGACAAGAGCATGGACCCGGCCGACTACGTGGCGGGCAAGAAGCGGATGATCCCGCTCAAGCTCAACCGCGACTCCGCCACCGACCAGGCCCTGCTGGCCAAGGCCCGGCACCACACCTTCGAGTTCGGCCGCTCGGACGGCACGGACGAATCCCCCTGGACCATCAAGACCGACGGCGGCTCGGGGTTGAACATGGATCCGCGCCGGACCTCCGTGGCCACCGAGCTGTCCACGGACGCCACCGCCGCGGGCAGCACCGGCAACGGGACCCTTGAAATCTGGAAGATCTCCAGCACCAGCGGGGACTGGAGCCACCCCGTGCACGTCCACTTCGAGGAAGGCATCGTCCTGACCCGGGGCGGCAAGGCCCCGCCCCTCTGGGAGAAGTGGGCCCGCAAGGACGTCTACCGGGTCGGC
>CAIRAS010000147.1 GCA_903876615.1 uncultured Holophagaceae bacterium | reverse complement strand
TTGGTGGTCCCGGAGCGATTCGAACGCCCGACCCTCAGATTCGTAGTCTGATGCTCTATCCAGCTGAGCTACGGGACCGTACTGAAAGAATGATTCTACCGGAACGCCGGGGAGTGTCCATCCCAAAGGCGCAGGGGCTCGGTGGTGGACGCGCTGCAGGGCTGGCCCGTGAGGTCGGTGGCGAGGCGGTCCATGAGGGCGCGGGCGGTGGTGAGCTTGCCGCCCAGCACCAGGTGGAGGTTGCTGAAGCGGGGGTGCCGCTCCAGGATGGCCTCGCGGCTTAGGTGGGTGGTGAGGCCGGCGGCGACGACGAGGGGCCGCACGCCCAGCTCCTCGGCCCGCACGGGCAGGCTGCGCCAGGGCACGGCGGGGAGGTTCTCCTCCAGGGCCTGGAACAGCTCCTCGCGCTCCTCCGCGACGATGGGCACCCAGCCGGCAGCGACCTCCCGCTCGGTGGTGCCCACCTGCAGCTGGCCGTCCCGGGGGATCACGAAGAGGATGCGGCCCTTGGGTCGGCGGATGGCCCAGGGGCGCTCGCAGCCCGGCAGGGCATCGAACCAGAGGTGGATGCCCGCGGAGAGGCGCAGCCGCAGGCGGGTCTCGCCGAACCAGGCCGCGAGGGCGTCGTCGGTCCAGGGACCCAGCGCGCCCACCCAGCGGCGGGCGCGGAGCTGCCGACAGGTGCCGTCACGGCGATCCCGCAAGCGCAGGGACCGCAGCTCGCCACCCGCGTCCTCGAAGGCCTCGGGTTCGTGGAAGTCCAGGACCAGCGCGTCACTGGAGGCCGCCAGGTCCTTGGTCAGCTCGCGGTCCCAGGTCATCAGGTCCGCATAGGCCGTGGCGCCCCGGAAAGGGCCCTGGACGCTGCGCGGGTCTGCCTGGAAGACCTCCTGCGGCACTGGCCCCAGGCGCAGCTCGGGTGGCCAGTCCGGGCGGTCCGAGCCCCAGTGGTCATAGAGGCCGATGCCGATCCGGTGGGCCAGGCCCTCGGGCCAGGAGCGGTGCGGCATCCAGAAGGCCTCCCAGCGGCAGCGGCGGGGCGCGATGCGCGCCCAGGCGGCCCGCTCGGCCAGCCCCTCGCGCATCTGGCGGATGTCACCGGTGAGCAGGTAGCGGATGCCGCCATGCAGCAGCTGGCTGGACCACTGGCTGGTGCCACCGCCCACCTCGCCCTTGTCCACGAGAGCGCAGGAGACGCCCCGCAAGCCCAGCTCTCGGGCCAGCGCCGCGCCGTGGATGCCCGCGCCCAGGATGGCCACGTCCACGTCCAGCGCCGAAGGCAGCGGGCAGGTGCCTTGAGGCGGTGCAGGCCAGGCAGCTTCAGGCACGGGTCCTCCTGACAACAGTGTGCCCGACTGGCGGGTTCAGTACACCGCGTCGGCGCCGCCATCGATGGGGATCACGGTCCCCGTGGTCCAGGCGCTCTCGTCGCTCAGGAGGTGGGCGGCCAGAGCCGCAACCTCGGCTGCGGTGCCCATGCGCCTCAGGGGATTCACCCCGGCCAGCCGCGCCAGATCTCCGGCGGGGTCGGCGCTGGCTGCGAGGCGGGCCTCCACCATGGGCGTGTGCACAGGACCGGGCGCGATGGCATTACAGCGGATCTGCCGGGGCGCCCACTCCAGCGCCAGGACCTTGGCCAGCATGTGCACACCGGCCTTGGCCACGCTGTAGGCGGCGCTGTCGGGAATGGCGCGCAGAGCGATGTTGGAGCCCACCAGTACGACGCTGGCGCCCGGCTTCAGGAGCGGGCCCAGGTGGTGCGCCAGCAGCCAGGGTCCACGCAGGTTGGCGGCGATCATGGCGTCGAAGACCGCCCCCGGCGAGCCTGCCACGGAGCCGGTGCGGAGGGCGCCCGCCGCCAGGAACATCCCGTCCAAGGGCGGGCAGCTCTGGGCGAAGGCGCGGATGGCGGCCTCGTCGGCGTGATCCAGGGCGATGCACACCGCACCCGGCAAGGTCTCCTGCAGGGCCTCCAGGCGCCGGCCGACCAGCACCACCTCTGCCCCGCGCGCCTGGAACAGCTGCGCCGCGGCCCGGCCGAGGCCGCTACCGGCCCCGGTCACGAGGAGGCGCTTCCCGGACAGCCCGGCGCCGACCATCAGTCCTGGACCTCAGAGGGCGTGGCGGACCACCCGAGGAGGAACCGGGCCATGCGGCGGTCCTCGCCGTTGATGTGCTTGATCAGCCAGTCCGTGACGAAGTCCAGCACCTCCTCGGTGACGGCGTGCGAGTCCAGCTGGTAGCGAGCCACCAGGGCCACCACCTGCTGGCGCATGTCGTCATGGATGGCGAGGTGGGCGGCAAAGCCGGGATAGGCCGAGGCCTCCATCTGCGTTTCCTCCATCCGGAAGTGCTGTTCCACATACTCGGAGAGAAAGGCCAGCAGCCCAGGCAGACGGTCCTCCATGTCGTTGGAGTGGATGGCTTCCAGGAGCCCATCAACCTGCAGGAGGAGGGACCTGTGCTGCAGGTCGATCAGCTCGATGCCCGTATTCCACTCGGGGTTCCAGACCAGCAAACTCACTCGGGCACCGTCATCAGCAGACTCCCTCGCCAAACAGGAGTATAGCCTTCCTGGTCAGGGCGCTTTCGGCGGAACGGGCACCACGACCCCGCCGCTGACGGCCCAGGTGAGGGCCTGATCGGCGTTGATCGGCAGGGGCCGCACCCGGGTGGCCTCGATCATGACGACATAACCGGAGGTGGGGTTCGGGGCGGTGGGCACATAGACCGCGACCATCTCCGGCCCCCCGTCCATGGCCCAGGAGCAGTCCCGGCTGGCCACGAAGCCCAGGGTGTAGGACCCGGCGTGGGGCCATTCCACGAGCACCACGTCCTTGAAGCTGCCGCCCTGCCCCGACTGGATGGCGCCCATGAGCTGGCGCGTGGCGCCATAGATGGACTTGACCAGGGGGACATGCATCATCACGTCATCGAGCCAGGTGAGGAGCTGGCGGCCGACGTAGTTGCCCACCAGGGCGCCGACGAGGACCAGCAGCAGCAGCGTGCCCACCGCCGAGACGAGGGCCAGCCCCCAGGTCGGTGGGTCCGGCATCTGCATCAGGTGGGCCAGCCAGGTCAGCGGGACCCGGAAGATGTCCAGCAGGGAGTTGAAGATGCCCTTGAGGATCCAGAGGGTCACCACCAGAGGCAGCAGGGTGAACAAACCGGCGAGGAGGTACTTGCGGATCATTCGGTGTCCTCGGGGCCGGTCAGGTGGCTGTTTTCGGCCATGATGCGGGGTCCCACCACCTTCCAGAAGCCATGGAAGTAGGAGACCGCGCTCCAGA
>CAIRAS010000146.1 GCA_903876615.1 uncultured Holophagaceae bacterium | reverse complement strand
GTTGATCGGCACCCCCGCCGCCACGCGCAGGCCATTCACTTCGTGCTTGTAGAAGGGCTCGTAGCTGGCCCAGTGGTTGGCATAGAGCGCCCCCTGGGGCACCCAGCTCCCATGGGCCCCGAAGGAGTTGCCCAGGGTGGGGCGGGAGGGGTCTGAGACGTCGAGCATGCGGATGGCCTGGATGGGAATACCTGCGATGTCGAACTCGCTGCCCCCTGCAGAGACGCCCACCTGCTCCACCGCGTACAGCGTGCCCCGGTTCAGCACCGTGGCCGAGAAGGTGCCCACACCAGTCAGCGTCCCCACCGTGTCCGCCCCCCGGATCGTGAAGGACCAGGCCACCGGATCCAGGCTGTCCCCGTCCTGATCCGTGAGGAAGGAAGATACCCCCACCGCCACCGTGGCCCCCAGCCCCAGCCGCTGGCTCGGCACCAGCCAGACGCTCTGGACGCGGGTGGCCCCGCTCGTCACTTCCTGGCCATTGGCGATCACCTTGAAGGGCACGTTAGTGCCGTTGACGGCCAGGGTGTAGGAGAAGGCCGTGGCGTTCTGGACCGGCTCGGTGAAGGTGATCTTAACGATGGCCGAGGGCTCCACTCCCGTGTCGCCGGGGGCGGGATCCCGGGTCAGCACCGTGGGCTTGCCGGGGAGGCTGGGGCCAAGCTGGCCCGCGGGGGTCACGATCACCGACAGGCTGGCGGCCCCCTGCACGGGCTTGGCGGTCCAGCCCAGGAGGGCGACCTGCCAGGTGCCGGCCTGGGTAAAGGTGACGGGCAGCTCCGCGGGCAGCGTCCCGAACGCCTGGATTAGGGATCCGCTCACGGCGCCCCGCACCACGGGCTGGCTGCCGGTGTCCGTAAAGATCTTAAGTGTGGCGCTCTCCCCCACCGCGAACAGGGTGCGCGCGGTGCCCGTGGCGTCCACCAGCTGGGCCCGCAGCCTGGGGGCCGTCAGCGTGGGATCGAAGGGATCGCCGCCCTGGCTGGTGATGGCGAGGGAGTGTTCCCGGCTGGAATAGGGCAGGCCCAGGTCGGATGCGCCGGGGGAGTTGGGGTCGATGCTGGTCTCGCCGGTGCGGGGATCCACCGCGAAGAGCGCGATCCAGCTCTGGCCGGGGATGGCTCCCGCCATGGGCCCCCCGACGCTGAGGTAGCGCCCCTGGCCGTCGCAGGTGGCAAGGAGGCGCCCCCGGGCCAGGCGGCCTCGCCGGGCAGCGTCCAGGCCCGCGGTGCCGCTGTAGCGGTGCACCTCGGCGCCGGGCAGGGCCCCGTAGCAGGTGGCCGAGGCGGTGCCCCCGCAGGGCGCCAGGCCGTTCCAGTTCCGGTAGACGGTGCCCGAGTGGTAGCGGTACTCCGGAGCGGCGGTCTCCGGGAAGCCCAGCAGGAACAGGTCCAGGAGGGCGCCAGTCAGGCCGCCGCCGATGTAGAAGGGGCGCTCGGTCCCGGCGCCGGGGGCCAGGGCTACCTTGGCGGTGGCAGCCGGGGCGGCGGCAGGGGCGGCCATCAGCTTCACGGCCTGCCGCTGGACCACGGTGCCCAGGAGGGGATCGGGCAGGCGCAGGCCGCCGAGGCTGACCAGCCGGGGCCCCGCGGCGGTGGTGCGCAGCTCGGCGGTGTCCAGGAGGATCAGGGCCTCATCGGTGCTGCCGTCGGGCAGGGTGGTGGTCTCCTTGCGGAAGAGGGCGAGGGGGCCGTTGCCGAACCAGGCCGTGCCGGGGGCCGTGTCCACGCCCGTCGGGAGCAGGGCCAGGGGCAGCTCCACCACGGGCGGGGTCTTGAAGGTCAGCTCCTGGCTGGCCCTGAGGCGCAGGGCGGGCCGCAGGGCTTCGCCTTCGCGCAGCGCCCCCTCCGGGGGGGTGGGGGCTTCGGTGAGGACTTCGACGCTGAGCTCCACGGGCCCGTCCAGGGCCTCCTTGGGCACCAGGAGGGCGAGACCGCCAGGCCCTTCCACCCGGCCCCCGTCCACGCCCAGGGTGGTGCGCCCATCTGGCGCCACATAGCGGCCGATGGTGCCAGCCACGCTATGCCCATCACGGAACTGCACGGTGACCGTGAGGCGCTCGCCCAGGGAGGCCTTGAGCTGGAAGACCAGGGCCCCGGCGGGGGGCATGACGCCGGTGCCGAGGGCGCCCATGGCCGGGGCGACGACTTCCACCAGGGACCAGGGGGGCACAGAGTCTTCGGGCAGGGTGACGGTGACGTCCAGGGCCTCGCTGGGGTAGCTGAGCTGGATGCGGCTGAAGTCCACGGCGGGATCCTGGGCCGTGGCCTGGGTGGTGAAGCGCCGCGTGAAGGCGGGCGCCACCTCGCCGGAGAGGGCCGCCAGGCCCGTGGTGACCACCCGGTAGGTGGCGCCCGCGGTCAGGGCCGTCAGCGGGGTCAGCAGCAGGGTGCGGCCGTCCTGGGAGAGGCTGCGCCGGACGGGGATCGCGTCGGCGGGGGCGCTGTCGAGGCTGAGCCTGACTTGGTCTAGGGTGGCGGGATCGGCGGCGGTGGAGACCAGCACCTGCACCACGCTGCCCACGGACACTTCGGCCAGCTCCTCCGGGATCACCGTGGTGATGCGGAAGGGCAGGGTGGCCAGACGCAGGCTGTTGCCGGTGCTGGGCACGGCGACAGCCAGGGTGCCGGTCAGGCCCAGGTCCCGGCGGGCGCCCCGGACGGTGGCGGCAGCGCCGCCCGCGGGCACTAGGACCGGCACCGCGAAGGGACCCTGGGGGCCGGAGGTGGCCAGCAGGAAGCCGCCCTCCGCGACCATGTCCGCCACGGCAGCGTCGCCGGGGGAGGCGTCGGTAGGGGAACCACTCTCGCGGAGGGGCGCTGAGGGGGCGGAGGCAGGACGAGAAGAGCCTGTTGTCATCCGGGCCTTCACCCCCAGCTTGGCGATCAGGGGGGTGGCCACGCTGGCGGGCAGCCACGCGGTGCCGCTGACCCAGTCCCAGGGCTGGGTGGGGACCAGGACGGCGAAGCTGCCGCCCTCCAGTACGGCGTTGCCGCCGGGCGGGGTCTGCAGGACCCAGGCGCTGCCCTGGGGGGCCAGGGCGCCCACGGCCAGCACCAGCCGCTCACCCTGCACCACGCGCCGCTGGAGCAGCAGGGGGCGCGCGGTGGCCGGCAGGGAGAGGGCGTCCAGGCTGAGGCCCAGGCCGGAGAGCAAGGTGCCCACGATGTCGACGCTGAAGGACTTGGCCACCGCCCCCTGGGTCGCCAGCTCGGGCCAGAGGGCCGAAGGATCGCCGGGGTCCGCGGAGAGCCGCACCAGGGTGGTGCCACCCACGGCGCCCGGGGCAAGGGACAGGTTCACGCCTCCGGAGCTGACGGTGCCGCCACCCGCCCCGATCAGGTCGGAGCCACTCTGGGCCACCTGGACGCCATCGTGGTAGAAGCCCACGTAGATGCGACCTTCCACCAGGTCGGAGGGGGTGAAGGTCCGGCTCATGCGGACCGGCAGGCGCAGGCCCAGGCCCTCTGGGGCACCGGTGAGCACGGGCAGGCCGTCCACCACCTCGAGCAGCCAGCGGGAGGCCACCGCATCCTGGCTGAGCACGTCCGGCTCGATGAGGCTCTGGTCCAGCAGCACGTAGCTCTCCAGCACGTCCACGGTGATGGCGGCGCCGCTGGGGGCCGCGGCGCCGTCCTGGAAGCCCAGGCTGAACCGGGCCGTGGCGCGGGCGCCGCGCAGGGCGTCCACGGTGGCCAGCAGGGCCGGGTCCACGCTGCCGGTGGCGGTCAGGCCCGGGTGCCAGTCCGCCCCCTCGTAGCCAGGCAGGAGGGACCCTGCCACGGGCAGCGGGGGGTTGGTGGGCGAGGGATCGGCGAGTACCAGGGCATAGCCGCCCACCGCTGGCAGGGGCAGGCCGCTGAGGGTGCTGGCGGAGAGGGCGGCGGACAGCACCAGCCAGGTGTGCGTCGCGTCGTCCCAGCGGACCCAGGCATAAACGGCGTCTGCGGGCAGGGCGGGGGTGGCCTGGGGCAGGGTGAGCGAGGCGGTGCCCAGGGCCCCGAGTCCCGCGCCGTCCGCCTGCAGCCACCAGGCGGCCACCGGGGACCAGCCCAGGGGCAGGAGGGCGGGCAGGCCCTGGGTGGAGAGGGGGGTGGCGGAGAGGCTGCCGTTGCCCAGCAGGGCCGGGGCGGGCAGGTCCACCTGCAGGGCGCCGCCGCAGAAGGCGCCGTGGAAGGCTGAGGTGTCCGCGGGCTGGCCGGGGTCCAGGGCGGTCAGGCGGGCGTCCAGGGCGGTCTGGGCCGCGCCGACGGTGAGGGCCGCGGAGCGCCAGACCGGCGTGAATCTGGGCTTTTCCACCTTGATCCAGTTCTGGGGCAGGGCCGTGGGCAGGGCCGCGCGGCCGTGCCCATCCAGGGACTGACCAGGGCTGCCTTCCAGGGTGGCCATGGCGGTGCCATCGCCCAGGGGGAGGCTGCGGCGGTCGTCGAAGGCCTCGATCACCAGGGCGCCCTGGTCATAGACCGTGACGTAGGTCCGGGCGGTGACAGTGGCGCCCTGGGCATCGGTGCCCAGGGCCTCCACGGGGAGCTGGGTGCCCGGTATGGCATCCGCGGGCACCTGGGCCTGGACCGCCGGGAAGGGGTCGGTCACCGTGGCCAGGGCGCGGCCGTTCCAGGAGAGCTCTGCTTTTACCAGGGTGGTGCCGACCTCGGGGAAGACCTGGAGGGGGATGCGGTCGCCGGGTCGGGCCGTGTCGGGTGCCCGCAGGCGCAGGCGCGGCAGCTCGGGTACGAACAGCACGTCCCGCTGCTCGGTAAAGGTCTGGCCTGCCACGGTACCCACGTTCAGCACCAGGGTGTTGGGGCCTGTGCCCTCCAGGGCAACGCTGCCGGTGAAGCGGCCCGAGGCGCCGGTGCCCGTGAGGGTCATGGCCTGCCCGTTGACGCTGACCGAGCTGACGCCGGGCAGGTCCGCCTGGCCCTGGATGGCCACGGCGCGGGTCTGGCTGCGGCTGCCCGCGAGTGGCAGCTCCCACTGGTAGGTGGCATCCGGGGTGGTGGGCGGGGCGGAGGTCACGCGCACCTGGTCACGGCCGGTGTTGCCGACCGCATCCCGGGCCTCGGCCGCGAGGGTGTTGAGACCCCGCTGCAGGGGCGCTTCCGCCGTGAAGAGGAGGGTGGCGGGGTCCACGGTGGCGGCCAGCCCGTTGACGGCCACGCTGGCGCCCTGGCGCAGGACTCGGCCCCGCACCGTGGTGCTGGCCGCGGGGGTGGCCATGCCGTCCAGGGGCCAGTCGATGCGCACGCCGAAGGGGGTGGTGAAGCGGTTCAGGATCCGGCTGGCCTGCCCCGATCCGCCGAAGCGGTTGACGGCCACGGCCCGGAAGGTGTTGGGCCCCTCGGCGAGGGGGACAGGGAGGCTGAAGCGGCCGTCGGCATCGACGGGCACCGCGCTGCCATTGAGGGTCACAGTGAGGGGCTTGAGGAAGTCCCCGCACTCGACGTGGCCCACGAGGGTGGTGGTGGCGGCGGTGGTCTGGGCACCCTCCAGGGGGGTTTCGAGAATGACCCTGGGCAGCTCGGTCCCCACGCTGAAGTGGCGCTCGAGACGGCTGGTGTTGCCGGCGCGGTCCGTGGCTTCGAGCACCAGAGTGACCGGACCATCCGGAGTCGTGAGTGCGTTCGCAACCCAGTAGGGCGCCAGGGAGGTGTCGCCGACCGAGGGGGTTTGCAGCGTCAGGACGACGCCGTTGAGGGTGGTTGCGGCGGTCTCGGACAGGGTGGCCAGGGCCTGGAAGCTGGCGGTGGCCAGGAGGGCGCCCTCGGCGGGGGTGGGCCCGGCCCAGGCCAGGGTGGGCGGGGTCCAGTCCAGGACGATGGCCCGCGAGGCGTGGCCGGTGTTGCCGGCGGCGTCCGTGGCCAGGGCCACGAGCAGGAAGCTGCCTTCGCCGGGGCTGAGGGTGGTCTCGAAGCTGCAGTCTGCGGCGGGTTTCAGGGTCTGGCCCGCGACGAGGAGGGTGGCCGTGGGGTCGTCCACCAGCCCCTTCACCGCCACGCTGTGCTGGTTCGTGATGAGGCCCTCGGCGGGTGCGAGGAGGGTCACCACAGGGGCGAGGGTGTCGCAGCGGGTGTCCCCGGCCAGGGCGCTCACGTTGCCGGCGGCGTCCACGGCCTGGAAGGCCAGGTGGTTCGCGCCTTCCGTGAGGCTGAGGGTGGCCTGGAACCGGCCCCCGGCGTCCAGGGGGAGGCTCTGGCCGTTGAGGCTCAGCAGGGCCCCGGGATCATCCACGGTGCCCGCCACGCTGAGGCTCTGGGTGCCCACGAGGGCGGGGAGCGGTTGGCTGAGGGTGATGCGCGGCGGGGTGCGGTCGATGACGATGTAGCGCGCGTCCTGGGCCCTGCGCCCTTGGGCGTCGGTGGCTTCAGCCAGGATGGTCAGGGGGCCTTCGGCGGGGCTGAGGCTGAGGGCGAAGTGGCCCTGGGCGTCCAGGGGGGTGGGCTGGCCGTTCACCTGCAGGGTGGCGGTGGGATCGGAGGCCTGGCCGGAGACGGGCACCTGGGTCGCGCGGGTGAGCAGGCCCTCGGTGGGTTCGGCGAGACTGAGGGTGAGGCTGCCCGTGGGCGGGGGTGGCGGCGGGGTGCAGGTGACCGTGCGCGAGACGCTGGCGCTGCGCGGCGCCAGGCCCTGGCCCACGGCCAGGAAGGTGAAGGTGTTGCTGCCGCTGGTCAGGGCCAGGGTCGTGCTGAAGGCGCCGCTGCTGGACAGCGCCACGGGGGCGCCGTTGATGGTGAGGGTCGCATCGGCTTCGCTGACCACGCCCGCAGCCTGCAGGCTGCGGGTGGTGAAGGTGCCGCCGTCCGGGGGCGCGCTCACGGTGAGCAGGAGCGGGGGGCGCTTGAAGGTCACCTGGCGGGTGACCCGGGCCTCGGCGGGGCTCGAGGGGGGTAGCAGGGAGGAGCCTCGGCCGGTGGCGACGGTGGCTTCGGTCCAGGCCTCCACGGTCAGAGTGTTCGACCCTTCGGTGAGCGTGAGGTCCAGGTCGAAGCGGCCATCGGCCCGCACGGTGACCGGCTGGCGGTTCACGGCCACGGCCGCGCGGGGTTCCGAGACCGTGCCCTGCAGGCGCAGGCTGGGGGCGGCGACGATGGCGCCTTCGACGGGTGTTTCGACCGTCAGTGTCAAGGCGGCTGGCCCCGGGATCTTAGCGTGAGTGCTGCCGCCGCAGTGGAGGCCCAGCAGCGCCGCGAGGCCCACAGCCAGGGCCAGGGCCGCCTCGCGCAGCGGGAGGGGGCGCGGGAACCTCGGGCCGGGCCTCATCTCCCACCTCGGTCGGCGGCGGGTGGTGCCGCCGCCTGGGCTGCGCCGAAGCGCAGGCCGAAGGCCACGCCGAACTGGAAGCCGGGCGCGTGGGCCCGGGCGACGGTGCCCGCGGCGGGGTTGTCGCCCGCGCCCAGGTGGTCCAGGTCCGCGAGGTAGGCGAGGCCGCCGGGCCTCGGGTGCTGGAAGGGGGCGGCCACTTCCAGGGCGGCGTAGGAACGGCCCCAGCTCGTGGGTCCGAAGTGGAACTGGGCCAGGGCCCGCCACCAGAGGCGGTGGAGCACCGCGCCGCTGCGCAGGCCGGGCGGGGCCTGGGCCACGAGGGTCTCGCGGCGGAGGTCCAGGCCGAACCCCGGTTCGAAGCGGCCGAAGGCGTGGAAGCCGGCCAGGCCCGCCAGCCATTGCTGTTGGAGCCGGAGGTCGACTCCCACGGCGCCGCCGGCGCTGGCGGAGTTGCGGTAGCCCAGGGGACTGCGGGTGCCGAAGGCGACGCCCCCGGAGGCCTGGAGCCGGTTGGCTCCCTGGCGCAGGAGGTCCCAGCCCAGGCGGGCGCCCCATAGCTCCTGGTCCGGGGCCTCTACCCTCAGCCAGCCCGCCGGGGGAATTACGACCATGGTGTCCAGGCGGGCCTGGTCCCGGCAGAGGTGGAGCTCCCAGGGGCCGGGGGTCGGCTGCGCCACCAGCGCGGCGGCGAGGAGCCCCAGGGCGGGGCCGCGGGCAGTCTTGCTCAGGGCAGGCACAGGGGACCTCGGGCAGGCGTCGGCATGGGGCTCACTTGGTTTGGGGCGGGCTGGAGGAGGGCTTGCGCAGGTCCAGCAGCAGGCACCGGTCCGTGCCCGCGAGGGGGACGCGGTAGGTGGGGGCAGGGCTGCTGGTGCCTTGGCTCTTGGGCGTGGCGGGGGAGGAGCCGGGAGCCCTGGCCTGGACGAATCCATAGGGATTCCATAGATAGATCCAGAGGACTTTCCCGTTCGTCTCTGGCGTGACCACATCATTGGCGTAGCCGTAAAGCGAACCGTAGAGGGGCGAGTCGGCGAAGGCCTCGACCACGAAGGGGACATCGGGTAGGACCCAGGGCGACGCGCCATACATCGTTGACAAAATCCAATAGGTCGGGATTTCCCAGTCCACAGGCAGGTCACTGCCCTGGTGGCGAATGGTATACAATCCCCAGGTCAGGTTGGAGGCATCGAGCCACTCCCCATGCGGGCCCAGGAACCGCGGCTGGAAATGCAAGCCCGGGGGGCTTTCGGAAATATTCACGGGCCGGGTCTCATCGGCGGCGAGGGGAGGTAGGGCCACCTGCTGGGGCGCTTCGGAATTTTCGAGATCAGCCCAGAGCCCGGTCGCGCCGACGGGTACGCGCACAGGGCCAAGCAGGGTTGAATTCTGGCTGTACCACTGGGCGGCCCAGGGGGCCACCAGTCCAGGTGTGGACAGCGGGAGGCCGATCCTGAACCAAGCCCTGGATGGCACGCTGACCTGGAGCCAGGCATGGGCCGGCATGGCTGCATCGACGCTCAGGGCTTGGCCCAGGGGGGGGATCAAGGTCTCCTCGGCGCTACCCAGGCCGGAGTCCTGATCGTAGACGATGGTCTGGCAGGTGCTGCCGGGGGCCTGACCCAGCAGCAGCAGCCAAGCCTGGCCCTGCTCGTCCGTCCAGAGCGGGAGGGACAGCTGCCTGGCGGCATAGGTCTCCAGGATCAGGTTGGCCGCGGGTTTGGGCATGGGCGTCAGGCCATCCCGGTCATAGAGGCGGTAGCGCGCCACGCTTAGCTCCAGTTGCAGGGTCTCCTGGATCTGGTCCCCATCGGCGGGGATGCGCAGGGCTCCCTGGGCGCTGGTTTCGACCCACGTCCCGAGGGTGCGAAACGATGCGCTGCTGCTCAACCCTAGGCCCGAGGGGAGCTCGAGGTTCAGGGCCTCACCGATGACGTAGTACCAGGTCTGGCCCGTGCTGCCCTCCCGGAGCTGCAGGTAGGCCCCCAGGGCCGGGGTATGGCCGTCCCCAGCCAGCACCTGGGTTGTCCAGCTCAGGCGGATGTAGGGCAGGGTGACCGTTCTTTCCAGCCGCCGCCCGATGTCTGCGGTGGCTACGGTGAGCTCGAAGGTGGCCAGCTCGCCGAAGTTGGGGTCCTGGATGGCGCAGGTGTGAGTGCCCAAAGGGAACAGGAAGGGGTAGGCGGGATCGCTGCCGGGAACCACGAGGGTCCCGGGCTGGAAAGTTGGTGCCGTGGAGGCCTTCAGGACAAGCTTCAGGCCATGCTCCTGCGCCAGGGTCCGGCCCTGGGTGTCCCTGAAGTGCAGGGTCAGGGCTGCTGCGGTGAACTGCAGCCGGACGTCCTGGCTGATGCGGGTGGCATCGGTTTCCGGGGTGACCTGCACGGGGAAGCTGGCGAGTTCGTTCCCGGCCTCATCATTGATGCCAAAGCTGTGGGTGCCTTCGGGGAAGTGCTCGCCCAGGATCAGGTCGCTGCCCTGGCTAGTGGAGAAGGTCAGATCCGGTGGGATGAAGTCCGGGATCGTGCTGGCTCTCAGGCGCAGGGTGAGGGTGCCTGCGAATTGCAGGGGTTGGTCATCCTGGTCCTTGAGGTGGAGGGTCAGGGCGGCCAGGGCCGGCAGCTTTGGGGTCAGATTGGCAAAGGGCGCGGAGGCCTCCAGGGAGGCCGTGGCACTGGTCTTCCAGGTCCACACGGACCCTGAGGAGGAATCGACGCTGCCATCCTGACCGGTGCCTACCAGGCGGCTGACTTCCAGGAGGTAGGTGCCGGGGGCCAGGTTGTCCCAGCTGAAGCTGGGGCTGGCGCAGGAGTAGGCGGTGGTCTGCCCTGCGTGCTGGGACGTGATGCCCCACCTCAGGGAGTCGAGAGCAGACGTCGTCGCTGGAGGGACAGAGCCGTTGGCGCGCAGGGCCGAGAGGTGAATCCCGCCGCCCAGGACCAGGGTGACGGCGCCGACGGGCGAGCTTGCCGCTAGGGTGTAGCCCGGCAAAACCCATCCGGCGTGATAGTACGGATCGTACGTATACGGGGTCAGGTCGAAGGCTAGGCCGAAGGGAATGTCCGTCAAGGTGGCCTGACCGGCAGCGTCCGTGGTGGCGGATCTCTGATTCCCGGCAGAGACGTAGGCCCCGGCAGCTGGGGTGCCGCTGGAGGTCTTTACCAGGACCTGGACCCGGCCCAGGGGCAGGGTCAGGGCGAGGGCCTGCACCCCGCCTATTTGGGTCAGAGTGAAGGCCTGGTCAGGCAGCCGGGGATTCCATGGATCGGACGTAGAGCCGTAGTAATCTCGCAGGATCAGCGGGGTGTTGATGGGCAGGCTGGAGAAGGCGCAGGTTCCGCTGGAGTCGGTGGTGCCGTATTTCAGGTAGGCCCCATCCTGGTAGACCTCAAAATAGCGCCCTGACTTCGGTTGGCCATCGGCGGTGAGCATGGTCACCTTCAGGCCGCCACTGCCCAGTAGCTGGAGTGTGCCCGAGACCGTTCCGCTCTCGGGCACCGTCACGGCGGCCCTAGTGGTAAAGCCATTGGCGTCGTTGGTCACGGCGAGCTGGGCCAGGCCGGGGGCCACCGACGGGAAGGTGACCACGCCGCTGTCATCCGTGGCTAAGTTGTACGACCCGCCATCGGCACCCGTGAGGCGAACGTACTGCCACCTTGGCACCCGGGCCCCGGCAGGATCCACGACGGTGACCTGGACACTGCCCAGGCCGGGCAGGCGTAGGCTGGCCTGGGTGGTGGCGTCGGAGGCCACGGTCACCGTGAGGGGGGCCAGGGTGCCACCCGTGCGCGGGTCGCTCAGGGTCAGGGACCAGGTCCCGGGCAGGAGGTTGGGCCAGAGGATCTGGCCATTGATTTGGGAGGTGGAGGACCACCATGACTGGCCTTCCGGCTGGGCGACGCAGACATAGGCGGCGTTTGCGGTGTAGGGTGTGCCCTCTGGGCCGAGCACCTGGAGGTTCAGGGCCCCCACGGCGGGGAAGGTCAGAGTGAGTCGGTTGTCGGTGCCCGCCTGGGCGTTGAGGGTGCCGGAGGATTGAACTAGGCCGTTCGAGTTGGGCATGGTGGCGTTGAAGGTGTAGGTCCCGGGCGTCGCCAGCCAGGGACCAGCCAGGCCTTCGGAGTTCGTGGTGAGAGACCCGAAGTAGGGGCAGGACACGGATGCCCCAGCGACAGGATTGCCGTGGGCATCCAGCACCCGGGCCATCACCGGGGCGGCTTCCGGTAGGACCAGCTCCTGGTTCTGGGTGACCGCCACCGTGCGGGTCACCACGAGCTGGGGCGAATTGCCGGGGATCGTGATGCTGACCGTGCCGCCATCGGGAGGCTGGGTGGTGAAGGTCGACCCCCCCCACTGACTGACGCGCGGGGCCAGGGCTTCGGCCGGCACGAAGACGAGGCTGCAGGAGCTTTTGTTGGCCGGGCTGCGGCCCAGGTGGTCCTTCAGGCTGAACAAAGCGGAAGCTGTCCAGGGAGCCAGGGGCTCGGCCAGCGGGATCTGGGCGGGCAGCCAGTTGCTCCAGGCCGTGGGGGTGCCGCTGTAGACCCACTCCGGGGCGCCGTGCTCGAGGCGATCCAGCAGGCGGAGGGCGCCTGGGCGGGCCCAAGTACTCGTGGTCGAGGAGGTGTAGGGAGCGAGGGCCAGACTCAGGGTCTTCTGCTCGCCTGGGGCCAGGGTCCACTCGGGCCAGGTGAAGCCGTTGGCGTCCGCAGCCACAGGCAGGTCGGGTCCGTTGCCCCAGAGGACGGAGCCGACGGTCCCGAGCACCCCCCGGTCTGGAGTGGCGCCCGTCAGGAGGGGCTGGGCCTGCCCTGATGGGAACCCCTGGAGGGTACCGAAGTTGGTGAGGGCGTGGCGGAGGGCGACGCGATGGGGGATCGAGTCGGGGTTGCGCAGGCAGATCTCATCCCGGGCCACCACGGTCTGGGGTGCCAGGGTGCGGGTTAGGGTGACCTGGACGGCTCCCAGGCTGGTGGTGTAGGTGAGCTGGTGGTCCCGCTCCAGCCACTGGGCGATGCCACCGGGCGCAGCGGGGGAGGTCTCTGCCCCACCATCCACCTTCAGGTAGGCGCGGACGGAGCTGTTGTAGGGGAGCGTGGTTCGTCCATCCGCTCCGATGACAAACTGAACCATTGCGTACCAATCCGTGCGCCCAAAATACAGCGTCTGTGGCAGGGACACGGAGTTCGGCAGCAGGGTCAGGTTCAGACTCACGCTGCCGCCATCCGCAGCAAGCCTTAGGTCCCCTGCGGCGACGGCGGTGGCGGTGCTGGCGGTGATGTGGTGGCTGCCTGTGAGGGCCTCGGCCTGGGTCCAGTGGCCAGCGGCATCCGTGGGGTTGGTGGTGCCGCCATCGATGCGGATGACCACGCCCGTCATGGGGCTGCCGCCCTGGCTGGTCACGGTGCCCGAGAGCTGGCCGAAGCCCGGGGCGTGGAGGCTCAGCGCGGTCTCGCCGTTCTTCACCAGGGGCAGGGCGCCCAGGCTGAGCTGGAAGCCGCTGGGCAGGTTCACATAGCCGTAGGCGAAGCCGCTGCCGTAGTCGAGCTGGGGCGAGGGCGTGGGCACCACCAAGGTGCCGTCGGCCAGCAGGTCGAAGGCCTGACCGCCGAGGGTGGCTCGGGTTCCCACCGGCCAGGCGAGGGTGGCATCGGCCCGCTGGATGCGGCCGGAGAGGGTGCTGATGTCCCGTTCCTTCAGGGTGAGGCTGAGGGTACCGTCCAGGGCCATGGTGCCGCTGGCCGTGTAGGAGCGGCCGCTCAGGGTGGCCTGGGCGCTGATGCCGCCCTCCAGGACGCCCGTGAACGTGGCCGTGCCCTGGGCATTCGTGGCGCCCTGCAGGCTCTGGCCACTGGACCAGGCGCTGGTGTTGGCCAGGGTCACGGTCTGGTCCGCCCGGGGGGCGTTGTCCGGGGCCAGGGTCTTCACCGTGACCGTGCCCGTGCCTTTCAGGGTGAGGTTGAGGGTGCGGGTCTCGCCGTCCACGGCGAAGGTGATGCTGTCCACGCTGCGGTCCGCCTTGCCGCTGACCGAGGCCGTGACGGCGACGCTGCCCAGGGGCAGGCCCAGCAGGCCGTAGGCGCCGAGGGCGTCGGTGGTGGCGGTCAGGCCGTTTGCGGTCACGGTGGCGCCGGGCACCAGCTGGCCCTTGGCGTCCCGCACGACCCCCTGCAGGGTGCCGAAGGCCGGGGCGACGAGGGCCACGACGGTGACGTCGTTCTTGGCCAGGGTGAGGCTGCCCAGGGCGAGGCTGGCACCGCCCGGAAGGAGGACCTGCAGGGGCACCGAGTAGGTCACGTAGTCCAGCAGGGGTTCCGGCGTGGGCGGGAGCAGGGTCCCGTCTGTCTGCAGGCTGTAGCTGCGGCCCTGGATCGAGACGGTGGTGCCCGCGGGCCAGGCATTCGCCGCCACGGCGCGCTGGACCCGGCCGCTGAGGCGACTGATGTCCCGCGTGCGGAGCTCCAGGTTCAGCGTCCCACCCGCCGCGAGGGCTCCGGTGACGGATCGGGCCTGGCCGTCCAGGGTGGCGCTGGCCAGGAGGCTACCTTCGAGAATTCCGGCGAAGGCCACCAGCCCATCGCTGCCGCTGAGGCCCGTCTGCACGGACCCATCTGAGTAGAGGCTGGTGTTTCGCAGCGACACGGTCTGGCCGGGATAGGCCGTGCCGTCCTCGTGGATCACGCTCACCTGCACCGTGCCCGTGCCCTTAAGCCGCAGATCCTGGGCCTGGACGGCCCCGTCGGTGCCGAGTATCACGGTCACCAGGCCGCGGTCGGGTCGCCCGGGCAGGGTGCCCAGAAGGGTGTAGGTGCCCAGGGCTAGGGGCTCGAAGCGGTAGCGCCCGGTGGCCGAGGTGAAGGTCGCCAGGCCCAGGGCCGGGAGCTCCACCTTGGCCCCGGCCAGGGGCTGGCCGGAGCTGTCGGACACGAGGCCGGTGAGGGCGCCCTGGTCCGGCGCGGGGTAGCGGGCCTCCAGGCGCTGCCCATGCTGGGTCAGGGTGACGGTGGGCGGAGTCCCCAGCAGGCTGAAGCCGCTGGCCTGAATGGACAAGGGCTGTCCGATCCAGAGCGGGCCCGCCAGGTAGCTGCCATCGGCCTGGAGCTGGGCGCTCCAGACCGGGGTCCCAGTCCCGCTCACCCCCACAGAGGAACCCGCCAGGATCCGCCCCGAGGTGGTCTGCACCCGCACGGATAGGGTACCCAGGCCCACCGCGGGGATGCTCACCGCCTGGACGCTGCCCGCGGGGGCATCGACCGTGAAGGTGGTGGTCAGCAGAGGCTGATTGGGGGCGCCGCTGACCTGGATGCGGAAAGGCCCATCGGGCAGGCCCGCCAGGGTGGCCCGACCGCTGGCATCCAGGTCGCAGGCCCACTGCCCCCCATAGAGGCTCGTGGGGGTGAGGACGGCGTGGGCGGGGCCCGGCGCGGACGTGCCATCGGGATAGACCAGGGCCAGGGCCACGGTCCGGGGCTGGGGCTGGCGCAGGATGACTTCTTCCAGGGTCTGGCTGCCCTGCGGCGTGAAGGGCAGGGTGGCGATGACGGTGGTGGTCTGCTCCTTCCAGCCATCGAGACGGTAGGTCTGGCCGGCCTTCAGGTAGCGGAAATAGAAAGTGGGGTGGTCGGGGTCGAAGAGGTCGCCGGTGGTAACGGCCCGGTTCAGCTCCTGGCCCAGGGCATTCCGCAGGAGCACGGTCATTGGGATCTTGTTGCCGGCGGCATCGAGGGTCCAGCCCTTCACGTCCACGAAGGGCGGCAGGGTGCGGTCCAGGGTCACGGTCTGCCCTTCCCCAGGAAGGGTGAAGGTCTCGCTCCAGGCTTCGGTGAGGCCATCGTCCCAGAAGGCCCGGAGGCGCAGCGGCGTTCCGCAGGGCAGGGCGCCGATCTGGAAGGTGCCGCTGCCGTCGGTGCCGCTGGAGGCCAGCACCGCGCCATTCGGCCCCAGGACGGTGAGGGCCAGCGGGGGCAGCAGGGGCCTCAGGGCATCGGAGAAGCGCCCCTTGAGGGTGCCGATGGCTTCCAGGGCGAGGTTCACCTCCCGGTCCTCGTGGGTACTGGTGAGCGTGATGGGGGCGGACCAGCCCTTGCGGCCCGAGAAGGTGGTGGCGGCCACTGTGAAGGCCTGGTTGAGGGGCAACTCGGTGAAGCGGAACGCACCGCTGGCGTCCGTGGCGGCTTCGGTCCTGGAAAAAAAGCTGGCCAGGGTCACGGCAATGAAGGGCACCGGGTTGCCGAGGGGATCCGTCACCACCCCGTGGAGGGCCGCCGTGGGGGCGGTGCGCACCAGCACGGTCACCACCTGGCCCTCCCTTTCCAGCACTGCCTGGATGGCCTCGCCGCCCTTGGCGGAGACCCACCCTGCCCCCTGGCGGACCTTCGCGACCGTGGTATCGCCGTCCAGGTTCGTCGGGGCGACCGCCCCGATCGAGGCGAAGCCGGCAAGGTTCGGCAGCACGTCCGCGACGGGATTCCCATCGGGATCCTGTACATGGATCCGCAGGCTGCCGTAGGCCAGGGCCTGGAGCTGGAAGGGCTGGAGATCCCCGCCCTCCTTGGTGACGTTGAGCGTGGTCGCCCCGCGGTAGAGCCCCTGAAGATCCGAGAGGCTCACGGTGTAGGGGCCGATGGGCAGATCCAGGAGGCTGCCTTGGCCGTGGGTGTCAAGCATGGCGCCCCGGTTGAGGCCGCCCACCAGGAGCTTCCAGCCCGCGAGGTTGAGGTCGGGCGCCCCGGGTGGAGGCAGGGCCGTACCAAAGAGGGAGCGTATCCCGTTCAGGACGAGGGTCTTCTGGATCTCGCCTTCGCCGGCAGACCGGGAGAAGGTCAGCCCGCCCATGGTCAGGGTGACGGGGTCCGTGGCGAAGGCGCTGTAGTCGCCCGGGGGCAGATAGAACCCGGCCCGCCCCTCTGCGTCCGCCGTCGCCTCCGTGGTGAAGCCCAGGGCCGGGCCGCCCTGGTAGGCCACGGAGAGGCCTGCCCTCGTGACGGGGGCCAGATGCTCGTCTAGTATCTGGAGGGTGACAGGCCCCTTGTCCAGGCAGGTGATGATGACCTCGGTGTAGGCGTTTTCGCGAACCTCCACGGTGGCGCGGCCCATCTGGCGGCTGTCCGGGTCCCAGGCCTCCAGCCGGAGGGTGCCCGCCGGCAGTGGATAGAAGACGAAGCGGCCTTCGACGCCCTCCTGGAAGCTAGGCGAGACGCCCAGCCACCCATCGGCCGCGTTGCCGCCACTGCCGTAGGCGTCCACGCGCCCGGCGGGGACCACGCTGCCATCGGCCCGGCGCAGCAGGCCGCGGATGCCGCCGATGGGCTGGAGCTTCACGGTCACTTCCGCATCGCCGCCCCCCACGGGAATGGCTGCCGAGACCAGGCCCTGGAGGCCCGTGGGGTTCTTGGCCTGGACCAGGACCTGCCCTTCCAGCAGGGTCTCGAAGGTCAACTCACCCTGCTGGGCGGGGAGGAGCTTCTGGGCCAGCTCGGGCAGGTCGTAGGGATCGAGCATGGACTGCCCGCTGCAGGGATCGCCGGTGGCCTTGCTGTGGGTCAGGGTGACCACGGCCTCGGGCAGCACCCGTCCCAGGCTGTCCTGCACGTAGACCTTCAGGTTGCCCTTGCCCCAGAGGCGGAGGTTGCGGGTCTGGGATTCCTCCTGCTTCATGCTGAGTGAGTGGACGGTGATATCACCGGACCCGGGGTCCTCCACGCGCAGCCGGTAGCAGCCGGCGGGAATGACCTTGGCGAATTTGTAGAGGCCGTTGTCCTGCACGCTGACCTGCAAATCGCCGATGGAGCCGCCGAGCAGGGTCACGCGCGTGCCCTTGGGGGCGGGGCTCTGGCCGTCCCGCTGGGTGATCCGGCCCTTCAGCTCTCCCGCAAAGGAAGAGACCAGCGTGAGGTCCTGGGTGTGGGTGGCATGGACGTCGGTTCCGAACTCCCCTGCCATGGACACCTGGGTGGGGAAGAGGTCGCTGGCGGCCATGAGTGCATAGGCTCCCGCGGGCAGACCGGTGAGGCTGAACTCCCCCGTGGGAGGCGTGTCCGCAGTGCCGGTGAGCTCTGGAAAGAGCAGGCCCCAGAGGTGATTCCCATCCTGCGACGGGCTGATGCTGGGCAGCAGGCCCGTCACCCAGACCTGGGCCATGGCGGGGAGCTTCTGGCTGCCCTCCTGGGGCTGGTAGACCGTGCCCTTCACGGTGTTCTGGCCCACATCGGGGAGGGTCAGGTCCAGGGCCAAGACCTGGTCAGGAGCAAGCTCCACCTGGCTGTTGGCGCTGGTGCGCAGATCGGGGCCCACCACCGCGAGGCGGAAGGCCGTGCTCACGGGCACATTGGTCAGGCTGTAATAGCCGCGGCTGTCCGTGATGGCGAGGCGGTTCTTCTTGTTGTCATCGAAGACGGGTGGAATGGCGACGTAGGCGCCGGGTACGGCCGAGCCGTTGGGGTGACGCACGAAGCCCTGGAGCGAGGCCCGGGAGGGCATGACCACGCGCAGGAGATACTCCCCCCCGGCAGCGGGGGTCACCGCCTCGCCGGGGACTTCCTCCAGCCAGTGGGGGTGGGAAGCATAGGCCGTCACGGGTTGGTCGGGGCGCTGGGAGACCCAGTCCGTGAGTCCGTCCTCGCCGGTCTGGGCATCGTATCGCCCAGCGCTGCCATTCAACCGCACGTAGGCACCCGAGACGGGATTGCCGGAGGCATCCGTCACCTGGACCCGGGCTCGCGCCAGGGCGTTCGGCGCCAGCCGCAGCAGGGTGATGGCCAGCTCCTGGCCCGCTTCCAGGAAACCCTTGAAGTCCGTCACCAGGTTCTTGGGGACAAAGGGCGCCAGCAGGTGGACATCCCCCGCGGGCACATCCTTGAACCGGGCCCACCCGTCAGCGTCGACTTTGGCCTGTTCGGGGTACACGTAAGTGATGTTCCCGCCGCCACTCCGGATCAGCCCCGCGGGGAAGCCCAGGCGCAGGAACTGGTCCAGCACGGGCAGGCCGTCCAGGCCCAGCAGCTGGACTTTGAGGGAGCCCGTCTTGCCTCTGAGCACGAGATCCTGCCGGACCACCTGGCCGTCCCGCTCCAGGCTGCCGCTGGCCGCTACGCCGAACAGGTCCTTCAGGGCCCGCAGGGAGAAGACGCCGGTCTTCAGGCCATCGAGGCGGTAGTGGCCGGAGGCATCGGAGGTTCCCCCCACGGTAAAGCTTCCACCCCCGGACCCCAGGTTGAGCCCGTAGGTGGGTTGTTCCTGAATGGCCTGAACCTGGGTATCGGCCACCGGATGGCCCTGGGCATCCAGGATGTAGCCTTCCACAGAGCCCTTGCCCTCCAGCACCAGATCCATCTGCACGATCTGGCCATTGCCCAGGATGGAGGCCTGGGCAAAGGCCTTGCCGTCGGCGAGATCCGCCTGCAGCACGAAGGGCCCCAGGGCGTAGCTCACGGGTTCCGGCACGAAATCCAGCTGATAGCTGCCGTCAGGTTCCGTGTCCACGTTGTTGGTGACGAGGGCGAAGAAGCAGTACAGGTCCTCTTCGGCGAACGTGAGGTTGGTCTGGAGATCTACCTGGGAGCCGTCCATCGCCGCCGAGTAGTACCAGTAGGTCAGCTTGGCCGGGACCCCGGTGCCATCCAGCTTGCGGACCTTGCCCTTCACGATGGCCCCACCGGGGATCCACCCACTCTGGATGGGCCAGGTCGTTGGTCCTTCCAGGGGGCGAGACTGGCTGTCCGTCCAGCCCGGCTGGAGGCTCAGGCTGCGGGGAACGTAGGGGCCCACGGGCTTCTCGAGGTAGAGGGAGGCCACGCGGGGGTAAGCCCGCAAAAGGGCGGGCGGAGACGGAATTTTTATGGGATCTCCCTGCTCGTCGAGCACAAGGCCGCCCATGTCATCCACCGCGGAGCCGGTGGCCTTCTGCCAGAACTGGTTGCCTTCGATCTGGACCAGGGCCTGGGCCGCCTGGAAGCCCGCCTCGCCGCTGGGCAGGTTCAAGGCCATGGTGGGCCGGTTGAACAGCAGCATCACCTGGGTGCCGTAGGGCGTGGCATCCGGGTACAGCTCCAGGTCGTAGCGGTGGACCCCCAGGACGCGGAAGGGCTCCGCCGGGGCCTCAAGGGTGGCGGAGGGGTTCGCCTGGCTCAGGAGCGCGCCCGTGGGCGAAGTCCGGCGGGCCGCCAGACTCAGGGCGGACCCGGGCGTCAGCACCGCGCTTTCCCCGGGGGCCAGGTGCAGGGACAGGCGGTTGACCACGGGGGTGCTCTGACTGGCCGGGGTGCTGAAGAGGGCCACGGCCAGATCCTGGGCTTCGGCGCCGTGGTTCTGGAGCAGCAGGCGGGTGCTCGAGGAGGCGCTCAGGGGGAACTGGGCCAGGTGGAAGCCGCCCGCCTCGCACCAGGCTGCGCCGGTGGCCGTGAGGGTCGGGAGGGTGCCCAGGCTCTGGAGGACCAGCCCCGTGGGATCGGTCCACGCGACGCTCAGGCCCGGCTGCGCCCCCTGGACGCCCAGGAGGCCCCAGCCCGCCGCCCCCTCGCCGTATGTACCCAGGTCCAGGAGGCGATCCGCAGGCCCCTGGACACTGTCTGCCCAGGACCAGGCGGCCAGGAAGGCCTTCCTGAGCCCGGCACCTGCCGCCGTGGTGCGCATGAGCTGGTCAAAGCCTGGGTTGGCACTCTGGGTGAAGAGCTTCCAGAGCTCCCACCAGACCCGCAGGCGCTCGGTACTCATCTTCAGGAAGAGCCCCTGCTCGGAAAGGGTTTGGGCCATGCCGTCGGTGATCAGGCTGCGGGGAATGGGCAGCACATCGGGCGGCAGGGCGCTCTTCGTGGTGGCCACGGAATAGGCCTCACCCAGCACCAGGAGCATGGCTTCCCGCAGCTCTCCCGGGAGCCCATCCAGGGTCTGAGGCAGGCTCAGCGTATCGGGGTTCAGGCGGACGTTGCGTTCCCCGAGTCCCGCGGAGAGCTGGAAGCCGACGGTGCCGTTTTCGACATACAGGTAAGAGCCTCGAACCTCCCCTGTCTTCAGGGCCTTGAACTGGAACTTGAACGAGGTGGTCGCGCCCGGGTTCAGGGTGTCCACCTGCTGGATAGCCGGATACAGGTCCGATTCGAGCAGCTTGACGTTGCTGAGGCGGGTCTTGTCGATGCTGATGGACACCGCATTGGCCAGGGTGCCAGAGGTGTTCGTGAGGCGGGCCTCCATGACGTAGGTCTCGCCCTTCCTCACCACGTCCGGATGGACGAGCAGCAGGTTGAAGGTGGGGTTTCTCACCAGCACCTTGCCATGGGCCACCCCGCGCAGGGGAATCGGTGAGAGGAGATCGCCGCCCTCGAACTGGCCCTGGATGAGGAAGTCCAGGGGATGGCTGCCCTCCTTCAGGGCTTCGAAATAAAACGTCGCCGATCCGCTTTCCCCGCCGTGCAGGATGTCCCCTCCCGCCCCGGGCGTGCCGTCGGAGCCTGCCGCCCGAAGAGGTTTCAGGGCCAGCTCGTCGATGCCTTCGCTGGGCCGGGCGGTCAGGCGCAGGGGGCCAATGCCATCCGCTGCGGGCGGGGGGGAATAGGTCGCGCTGAGGTGGCTTACCACGAAGGGCGACTCTGGTTTCAGCGTGTTGAACACCACGACGTTCAAGCGGTAGAACTGGTGCAGGTAGCCGATGCTGCCCGGGATCACCAACAGGGCCTTGAAGTTGTTACGCAGGCTGTGGGAAAGGCTGGGGCGGGTGAGGGTGAAGGGATCCGCGCCGGTCTCGGGGACGAGATCCGCCACGGCGATAGTGAGGTCGAGATCGGCCGCCGCGGTGGTGAGGTTGCCGAGTTCCAGGCGCTGGGTGGCTCCCCCCGCCCTGGGGTCCTCGACCCCGTTGTAGATGGGGATGGCCACGGGAAGGGAGAGGCTCACCAGGCGGCTGCCCACGCTCAAGGCCAGGGTGAAGCGGGTGCCTTCGTAGTTTCCGGCACCGAGCTGGATACCGGCGTCCCGAAGCTCCTGCAGGGTCATCGGCGTGGAGGTCACCTGGGACAGCAGGACCTCACCCAGGCACCGGATCGTCTTGATGCTCGGCTGGGCGTCCAGGATGGTCGTTCCGCCCCGAACGAGGCGCACGCCGGACAGGGTGTAATCGCCTTCCTGGGGAAGCGGCGGCAGGGAGAGACCCGCGGTCAGGCTCCCATGCAGAGTCTGCGCCGAGAGGCCAGGGCCGGTCAGGGTGCCGAAGAGTTCCGCCCCGACGGGGACCAGCGTGGCGATCTCATCGGCTCGCACGGCCCGATTGCCCACGAGCAGGGTGACTTTCAAGGTGAGGGGGGCGTTGGAGGGCACTTCCACGTTCTCGGTCGGCAGCTGCAACTGCAGCCCCGCCAGCAGCAGCTCACTGGAAGCCAGGGCGCCGGGCCGCATGGCGGCCGAACTCCCCAGGGCGTTCGGGGTCCCTGAGGAACGGTTGGCCGCGAGCCTTGCGGCGGCCGAGCAGAGCGGCAGGGTGCTGAAGGCCACTGCGACTGCCACGCAAGCCAGCCACGCCGCGGTTTGCGCCACTCTCCTGCAGGGTTCAATCCAGAGGCCCAGCCCCGCTCGAAGCGGCCGGGCTGAGGTTGAAAGGAAGCCCATGAGCGTCCTGTTGCTTTGGGGCCGAGCCCTCGGGTCGGTCATGCCCTCGCAGTGCAAGGACTTCACTCGGCCTGAGGGCACCCGCCAAGGGTTGGAGGCATTTCAAGTCAGCGGAAAAAAGTAAGTAAAATTACGTAGAGAATCCAACTGTTATCTGCTTGGGAGGGCTGTCAACGCCCAGGTGAATGGAGGTGGATGTCGCCTGAGGGGCTTCCCGAGGGGCCTCAGGCAGAGGAGTGGCCCCCCTGCTTACGCTCCGGCCTCGGCCAGGGCCCTGCTGGCGCCTTGGTGAAAATTCTCGACAGCCCGAGCGGGCCGCGGCGCTGAGTCCTGCGGTCTGCTGGCGGCTTCGCGCCT
>CAIRAS010000145.1 GCA_903876615.1 uncultured Holophagaceae bacterium | reverse complement strand
GCACCTGGGCCCCGAGGCCAAGGACACGCTGCTGCGCCACGACTGGCCCGGCAACGTGCGCGAGCTGAAGAACCTCATGGAGCGGGCCGTCATCCTGGGCCGCGGCAGCGAGCTGGGCCCCCGGGATCTCGGCCCCCTGGCCACCCGCCACCTCCAGGAGCAGGATCCCTTCTCCTTCCCCGAGTTCACCAGCCTGAAGGAGGCCCGGGACTGGTTCGAGGCCCAGTACCTGCAGCGGGAGATGCGCTTCCAGAACGGCAACATGACCCGCGTCGCCGAGCGCGTGGGCATGGACCGCTCCAACCTGTATAAGCGTCTCAAGGCCCTGGGCATCGAACCCAGGGAGAGCTAGGCGGCGACCATGGCGGAATGGAAGTGGTTCAAGATCGGGGCCCCCGCAGGGCGCGAATCACGACCGGCGGAGGCACGCCGTGGCTGAGCGCAAGTGGTTCAAGATTGGCGAAGCCGCCACCCAGGTCGGCGTCGGCCCCAAGGACCTGCGCTACTGGGAAGATGTCATCCCCGACATCAAGCCCCGGCGCAGCAAGGGCAACCTCCGCTACTACCACGTGGACGAGCTGCCGCGCCTCAAGCGCATCAAGGGCTGGCTGGCCGAGGGCCTCACCGTCGCCGACTGCGCCGAGCTGCTGCTGCACGGGCACCTGGCCCAGCGCCTGGACCTGGGCCTGGACCCCGATGACCTGCCCGCGGCCCCCACCCACAAGGTGAGACCCACCATCCCCCGCCTCCTCCGCACCAGCAGCGACCTCCAGCCCATCCTCAAAGCCGTGCGCGCCCTGCATGAGCGGCTGCAGCAGCCGCCCAAGCTGGGCTAGCGTTTTCCACCCGGGTGGAGCTGGCGGCTCAGGGCGTCCGGAGCAGAGGCTGGCTCGGGGTGGTGTTCATGCCGCTGCTGCTGCGGGCCACGACTCGGAGGTGGAGCTTGCCCTCCGCGGGGAGCGCGAAGCTGCTCTCGGTGGCCGCGAGGATGCCACTGATGCACGTGTAGTCATCCTCCTGACCTGAGAAGGAGCGCCAGATGGTGTAGCCAGCGGCGCCGGGAGCGGCCTTCCACGCCAGCCGGTTGCCCACGAGGGCGAGCTGGGTGGGCGCCTCGGGGATGGGCTCGCCAGGAATGAGCACATCCATGCTACCGACAGCCTCGCTGAGGTTGCCGGTGCCATCCACAGCACGCAGGGTGTAGCGCTGGAAGCCCGGAGGGGCCTTCGGATCCCGGTAGCTACGCCCGGTGACGGGGGTGGGCGTGAGCCGCTCCGCCGGGCCTGCGGCGCTGCCGGCCTTGGCCTCGCCCTCCACGAGGGTGTAGGCCATGGGCTGACGGTCCACCACCACGCCGACCAGGTCCCGGGCCGGGGCCTGGGTCCAGCTGAGGGCCACGTCCAGGCTGGCTGCGGCGCCTTCCTGCAGGTCCACCGCGCCCACCGTGGGGCTGGGAGGCGCCACGATATCGGGCAGGCGGACTTCGATGGGAGCACTGAGGGGGCCCTCCACCGTGCGGCCGAACTCCTTGGTGAAGGTCTGGATCCGGAAGTAGACGGTGGCACCCCCATACTGGGCCACCTCCGCTGGGAAGGTCACGAGGTAGCGCTCGGTGGCAACAGGGGTCTCGTTCACTCGCGTGAAGGTGCCCGGCCCGTCCTTCAGCACCAGCAGGGTCAGGTGATCCCGCCGCAGCTCTGAGAGCTTCAGGCCGGCGCCATGGGAGGCGACCAGCCCCTTGGCGGCAAGCGTATGCTGGGCGGGAGTCGCCAACACCAGCCCCGCAGGGTGTGTCGATGTGGCTGCCGCCGGGTTGAGCCTGGCGCTAGGACCGGCGGGGGCGGCCATGGGGGCCAGCGCACCGGCGGCGACAGGCGTGCGCAGGGCGCCGAAGCCCTGGATCCCGGGCTGGAACGCCACGGTGGGCCTCGGGCTCGACACCACTTCCATGCGCTGGGGAGCCTGCTGGATGACGTATTCCATGGGGAACCCCTGGACGGGCTTGGCCCACTCCAGCAGGACGTGGATCTCCTTGGGCGCGACCAGGGCGCCCAGCATGGCGTTGAAGCTGCGGGGAATGGTCCGGAAGACCGGCTTGACGAAGGTCGACGCCTTGATCCCCGAGACATCCAGGGCCGGAGTGGCCGTCACTTCCTTCGCCAGAGCCACCTTGGTAGCTGGGACGGCCTGGAACTGGGGCTTCGCCTTGAGCGGCTGGACGGTCTTGGTGGCGTGGAAGTCTGCCACGGTGGCCTCGGCCGCTCGGGGCATCTGGATCGGGGCCTTGGCAGCGCGCAGGCTGCCGCTGGCCATCACCCGGTCCGCCGGGCGCAGGAAGCGGCGGGTCGCGAGGGTCGCGGGCGCTTCCGGGGTGACCTTGCCCGTGAACTGCGCGATGGCGAGGCGGCCGGGGAGGCTACTGTCGCTTACCTCGAGCTTCCCTTCCGGGGACTTCGCGCTCACGTTGCCGAGCTTGTCCACGGAACAGATCGCGTAGCGGTAGGCCACACCGGCTTCCAGGCTGGTGTCCGTCCACTCCGCCGCAGTCGTGTCGGCCACCTTGGCGAAGGAGCCCGTGCCCGTGGCGCGGTAGACCTCATAGCCCCTGAGATCGGCGTCGGGGGACGGGCTCCAGGCCAGGTTGGCGGGTGGAACGGTCCCGTCCGCGCTGGAGTGGAGGACGGCGGCCTCCCCCAGCTTCTTGAGCGCCGACACCGGCATGGTGGCGGCCAGGCGGGACAGCTGCATGCCCTTGGCCTCCCCCAGGGAGAGGCCGCTTGGCGTAAAAGCGGCCGCAGCGGGGGCCTGGGTGGCCTGCAGCTGGAAGGGGGTCATGGGTGCAACGGCCTGGGGGCGCTTGACGGCGACGGCCTGATCCAGCGCCACGAGGCGCGTGTCCTTGACCCGGGTCGCCTGGGCCG
>CAIRAS010000144.1 GCA_903876615.1 uncultured Holophagaceae bacterium | reverse complement strand
GGTGCACGCATCGTTGGCTCCTAGCTCGGTTCGGCGCCGTGATCGGCGTAGGCGAGGGCGATGGCGTTCCACATGCGCTCCTCCTGGGGCTTGGCCTGGCTGGCCCGGGCGAACCATTTGGCTGCGGCCTCGCGGTGGGTCCTCCGCAGACAACTGCGTCCGAAGGCCACGCAGTTCTGCCAGTCGGAGGGATCCAGAATCCAGGCCCGCTCCATGAGGGCATCCGCCTCCTTCGCGAGGCCGAAGTCCTGGAGGTTGACGGCGGCGCGGGTGAAGGCGTTCTTGTCCTTGGCGTCGGCCACCTGCATGTCCGCGATGGCCTTCATGGCCTCGGTCCGCTGGCCGTTCCGCAACCAGGCCACGGCAATGAGCCGATGGATATCGGCGTCCTTGGGCTTGTCGATGCGGGCCAACTGGAAACAGTCCTCGGCCTTCGCGCGTTCCCCTGCTGCGAGGAAGGCGCGTCCGTACTCCGCGAGCATCTTCGCATCCTTGGGACGCAGCAGCCGGGCCCGATCCGCGCAGGCGCCCGCCAACTTCCGGGGTTCGCCCCGGAAGGCGGCTTCGTCCATGGCCTGGGAGAACAGCGGAAGGGCCAGCAGGCAGCAGGCAAGATGGCGCATGAGGGCTCCGTGGAATACCCGCATGCTACCGCCGCCGGGCAGGGGCCTACAGGGGAATGTTCCCGTGCTTCTTGGGCGGCGTGCTCTCGCGCTTGGTGTCGAGGAAGGCGAGGGCCTTGACCAGCTTCAGCCGGGTGTCACGGGGGAGGATCACCTCGTCGATGTAGCCGAATTCGGCGGCGATGTAGGGATTGGCGAACTTCTCGTTGTAATCGGCCACCAGTTCCGCCTTCTTGGCGAGGGGGTCCGGCGCGGCCGCGATGGCCTTGCCGTGGAGCACGTTCATGGCGCCCTCGGCACCCATGACGGCGATCTCGGCCGTGGGGTAGGCGAAGTTGAAGTCGGTGCGGATATGCTTGCTGGCCATCACGCAGTAGGCGCCACCGTAGGCCTTGCGAGTGATGACGGTGATCTTGGGCACCGTGGCCTCGCAGAAGGCATAGAGCAGCTTGGCGCCATGTCGGATGATGCCGCCGTGCTCCTGGGTCACGCCCGGCAGGAAGCCCGGCACATCCTCGAAGGTGATGAGGGGGATATTGAAGGCATCGCAGAAGCGCACGAAGCGAGCGCCCTTCTCGCTGGAGTTGATGTCCAGCACGCCGGCATAGAAGGCGGGCTGGTTGGCCACGATGCCGATGCTGCGGCCATCGATGCGGGCGAAACCGACCACGATGTTCGGAGCAAAGGCTTCGTGGACTTCGAAGAAGTGCGCATCGTCCACCACGCCCTTGATGATGTCGCGGATGTCGTAGGGCTTGCTGGGGTCGTCGGGCACCACCTTGTCGAGGTCGGGATTCTCGAGGGGCATCTCCCGCTTGGAAGCCCGCCGGGGGGCTTCGCCCAGGTTGTTGCTGGGCAGGAAGGACAGCAGTTCCCGGGTGTGGGCCAGGGCCGCGAGGTCGCTGGCGCAGACGAACTGGGCCACGCCGCTCTTGGCTGCGTGGGTATGGGCGCCGCCCAATTCCT
>CAIRAS010000143.1 GCA_903876615.1 uncultured Holophagaceae bacterium | reverse complement strand
CACGCGTAGCGGGCCAGGGCCTGGTCAGGGTGAGTCGAGACCTCAGCCCCGGCTCCACAGTGATGGCGAGCCCATTCCCTCTGGCCTCCTCTGCGCACCCTGTGCTGCTCTGCATGCTCTGTGCTTCCATGCTTTTGGCCGAATGCGCCGAGATGCCAAATTCCGTTGAGATCCCCGAAAATGATTCGACTCGGTGTGACGGTGCGAAATGGTTCCGATGTTTCGATGGGCCTCCACTAGCGGGAGTTTACTAAGTTCGATGGAGTAGCAGTCCGGCCGCTGATCGCAAGTGCTGTGATCAGCGGCCCTAATTGTATCTATCGGTATTTCAATATGTATATACAAAAGTTTGAGATGCTTTCAGCTCCTTAGCTTTGGCTTGAATCCATCGTTGAATATAATTCTATATCGTGGTATTGACTCATGTTTGTATTAGCGTATACATTACTTCATGGCAAGCCTCCAGCCGATCCGGACCAAAGGCCACACCTACTGGCGCATCGTCGAAAGCCGGCGCGTGAACGGAAAGCCGCGCCCGGTCCCGCTGCTCTACATCGGGACGGCCGATGCCCTCCTGGAGAAACTGCTCGAGGGCGGCTCCTCCGGCCCCTTGCGCATTCAGTCCTTCGAGCATGGCTCAGTCGCCGCCCTCAAAGCGGCCGCGGACAGCCTGGGTCTGGCCGATCTGATCGATCAGCAGGTTCCCGGCCAATCCCGGGCTGGGGTGTCCGTCGGCCAGACTCTGGTCCTGGCCGCCCTCAACCGGGCCTGTCATCCCTGTTCCAAACGCGCCTTCCGGGAATGGGCCGGAAGCACCTCGCTTGCCCGGCTCTACCCGGATGCGGACCTCGACACCCTCTCCAGCCAGGTATTCTGGGATCAGATGGACACGCTCCCCGAGCCGGCCCTGGCCCGGATCGAGACGGAACTGGTCCGGGCCACGCTGGCGGAATTGGGCGTAACCCTGGACACCCTCTTTTTCGACACCACCAATTTCTTCACCTACATCGATTCCACCAACGATCGGACCCAGCTGCCGCGTCGGGGGCATTCCAAGCAGCACCGTAACGACCTGCGCCAGGTGGGCCTGGGGCTCCTGGTGAGCCGGGAGGGGCAACTGCCGCTCCTCAGCATGGTCTACCCGGGCAACGACAACGATGTCACCTGCTTTCCCGATGCCCTCAAGCGCCTGCGGGAGCGCCTTCTGGCCCTGGGCCTGCCGCTGGAGCAACTCACCATCGTCTTCGACCGGGGCAACAACTCCCACGACAACTTCAAACTCGTCGACCAGGGCCCCAACGGCTATGTCGCGGCTCTATCCCCGTCCAGCGTCTCCGAACTGAAGGAACTGGCCGCCTCCAGCTACCGGGTCCTGTCCGAGGGCCCCCTGGCCGGCCTCCCGGTCCACCGGACCCGGGCCAGCGTGTGGGGCGCGGAACGCACGATCCTGATGTTCATCAGCGAGGAGTTGCGCGAAGCCCAGAAGCGGGGCCTGCACCAGCAGCTCAGCAAGCGGATCCGGGAGTTGGAGGCCTGGCGGGAGCGGCTTGGCAAACCCAAATCCGGGCCCAAAGACGTGGCGAAAGCCCTCGCGAAATTCCAGGAAGGCCAGCACCTGAAGGGGTTTCTCCAGGTGGCTTTCGATCCCGCCAAGCAGGGCTCGGACCGCCTTTCCTGGACCCTCGACGACCAGGCCCGGGATGCCATCGAAAGCCATTTCGGCAAGCGGGTGCTCATCACGGACCGTCATGGCTGGACCGACGAGGAGATCCTGACGGCCTACCGTGGGCAATCCCAGGCGGAATCCTCCTTCCGCCAACTCAAGGATGACGAGCACCTGGCCTTCCGACCGCAGTTCCATTGGACCGACCAGAAGATCCGCGTCCACGCTTTCGTCTGCCTCGCGGCCCTGCTTCTGGCACGGACCGTCGAACACCGGGCCCGCCGCCACGGCTGGACCGGGAGCCTTTCGGGGCTCCTGGACCGATTGGCCGGCATCCGTCTGGCCATGGTTCTCCAGCCCACCAAAGGCCGTCCCCGCTGCACCTGGCAACTCGAGGAGACCGACCCCGCGACCCTCGGGCTTTTCACCAGTCTGGTCCCGCCTGCGGCGCCGTTTTGCTATACACCTGAAACAGCATGAACTAATCGCAGTTGCTGCAATTAGCTCATGCTCTCACCCTTGGCTGCCGAAACTCCCGCTAGACTTCAAGTCAGGAGCCTACCTTGCCAGTTCGCTGGCCTTGACGAAGGTGACCTTGTCCCTGGCGGCGGGGATCAGCCGCTCCAGGGCCTCCACGGTCTCGGGGTAGATGTGGCCGATGGCCAGGACCTGGCCCTCGCCGCGGGCCAGGGCCAGGGCGCGGGCCCACTGCCTGGCGCTGGCGCCGGCGTCCTGGT
>CAIRAS010000142.1 GCA_903876615.1 uncultured Holophagaceae bacterium | reverse complement strand
GACTCCAAGAAGGTCGTGGAGATCTGCACCCAGTACGCCCAGAAGGGCATGCTCAACATCTTCCTGGCGGTGTTCTTCTCGACCCTCGCCTTCGCCTGCGCCAACCACTACTTCTTCATCGGCTACCTGATCTCCATCGCCGTCTTCGGGCTCTACCAGGCCATCTTCATGGCCAACGCCGGCGGCGCCTGGGACAACGCGAAGAAGCTCGTGGAGACCGAACTGAAGGCCAAGGGCACGGAGCTCCATGACGCCTGCGTCGTGGGCGACACCGTGGGCGACCCCTTCAAGGACACCTCCTCGGTGGCCCTGAACCCCGTCATCAAGTTCACCACCCTCTTCGGCCTCCTGGCCGTGGAGCTGGCCATCGAGCTGAATCCGACCACGGCCCACGTGGCCGCCCTGATCTTCTTCCTCATCTCCACGGTCTTTGTGTGGCGCTCCTTCTACAGCATGCGCATCCCCACCGCGGCCATCGATTAGATCGGCTCGCCGGACCCTGCGGCACAACCAAAGAGGGGCCCTTCGGGGCCCCTCTTTTTGTGCTAAGTTGGCTCCTGGAGGTTCTATGTCATATCGATTCTTTCCAATCGCATCTGTCTTTTTTGCCTGCGTGAGTCTGATGGCCTCTGATTCCAAACCCCAGCCTCCCGTCGCTCCCCAGAAGCCCCATGTGAGCGTCTGGCATGGAGAGTCCGTGAGTGATCCCTGGTTCTGGCTCCGGGAGAAGAGCAGCCCTGAGGTGGTGGCCTACCTGAACACCGAGAACGCCTACACCGAGGCCATGACCGCGGACCTGAAGCCCTTCTCTGAGGTGCTCTACAAGGAGATGCTGGGGCGCATCAAGCAGACGGACCTCAGCGTCCCCGTCCGCCGCGGCGCCTACTTCTACTACTCGCGCACCGAGGAGGGGAAGCAGTACCCCATCCAGTGCCGCCGGAAGGCCGCCAAGGGAGGGGCCGACGACCCCAAGGCCACTGAGGAGATCCTGCTAGACCAGAACGAGCTGGCCAAGGGCCTGGCGTTCCTCAGCCTCGGCGGGATGGCGGTCAGCGATGATGACCGCACGCTGCTCTACAGCACGGACGACACCGGCTTCCGCCAATATCGGCTCTTCACCAAGGACCTGGCCACGGGCAAGGTGAGTGCCCCCCTGGCAGCGCGCGTAACCTCCTTCACCTGGGCTGCAGATGGGAAGCACGTCTTTTTCGTCACCGAGGATGACGTCACCAAGCGCTCGAACCAGCTCTGGCGCCTGGACCTCAAGGCCGGCAAGCCGGTCCTGGTCTTCGAGGAGAAAGACGAGCTGTTCGAAGTCAGGATTGACCGCACCCGGGACCGAAAGTACCTGCAGGTGGAGCTCCAGTCCACGGACACCTGGGAGGCGCGCTATCTGGCGGCCGCCAAGCCCCTGGGTGCCTTCAAGGTGCTGTTGCCTCGCCAGAAGGGCCACAAGTACGACTTCGACCACCGGGAGGGCACCTTCTACATCCGCACCAACCGGGACGCCAAGAATTTCCGTCTGGTCACCGCACCGGCGGCAACGCCGGACCCCTCCCACTGGAAGCCCTTCGTGGCGCATCGTCCCGACGCGCTCATCCAGGGCGTCGACCTCTTCCGCGACTTCCTGGTGGTGGTGCAGCAGCGCGAGGGCCTGACCCAGTTCCGGATCCAGGACCTCAAGAGCGGCACCTGGCGGGATGTGGCCTTCCCGGAGAGCATCTATGCGGCCTTCCCAGGGGGGACCCCCGAGTACACCTCCAAGACCTACCGCTTCAACTACCAGTCCATGGTCACGCCCCAGAGCATCTACGACTGCGACCTGGCCTCCGGCAAGCAGACCCTGCTAAAGGAGACCGAGGTCCTGGGCGGCTATGACAAGGCCCAGTACACCACTGAGCGCCTGTGGGCCACGGCCCGGGATGGCGTGAAGGTGCCGGTGTCCCTGGTCTACCGCAAGGGCGTCAAGCGGGATGGGACTGCACCGCTCTTCCTCTACGCCTATGGCTCCTATGGGTATGGGACGCCTCCGGCCTTCTCCAGCCCCCGCCTCAGCCTGCTGGACCGGGGCATGGTCTACGCCATCGCCCACATCCGCGGCGGCAACGAGCTGGGCGAGGCCTGGCACGACGACGGCATGCTCCTGAAGAAGATGAACACCTTCACGGACTTCATCGACGCCGCAGAGTTCCTGGTGAGGGAGAAGTGGACCGCCAAAGACCGCCTCGTCATCGAGGGCGGCAGCGCCGGGGGCCTGCTCATGGGCGCCGTCACCCACCTGCGCCCGGACCTCTTCAAGGCCGTCCACAGCGCCGTGCCTTTCGTGGACGTCATGAACACCATGCTGGACGCCAGCCTGCCACTCACCGTGGGCGAGTATCTCGAGTGGGGCAAT
>CAIRAS010000141.1 GCA_903876615.1 uncultured Holophagaceae bacterium | reverse complement strand
GCACCTCCAGCCGCGCTGAAAAAGCAAACCGCAGATGGCGCAGATGACACAGATGCATGCCACAGGCCTTTGCGCTCATCTGCGCAGATCTGTGCCATCTGCGGTTCCCATCCTGAGCTTGAAGGTCTGGGCCTACTCGCCCGAAACCAGCAGCGGTTCCCGGATGGCGGAGAGGCGCGCGAAGTTCTTGAGCTTGTGGAGGTGCGCCGCCTGCAGGAGGGTGCCTTCGGGGATGACCAGCAGACCGGTCACGGTCTCCACATCCGCCCGCAGCAGCTGCCCCACCCTCAGCTCCACGGAACCGACCTCACGCGGCTCACAGGAGGACACGCTCTCCCCGGATCGCCCGAGGCAGCGCCCCATCGCCTGCAGCACCTCCTGGTCGTACCAGGTGCGCCGAACCAGCATCTCAGCCAGAACGCTCGCATCGGTTCCGCCCCAGGTGCGCTGCAGCTCGAAGTCCCACACGGCGCGCAGGATCCGCCCGGAGAGGGGGATCCGTTCGCCCCTCAGCTCATCGAGTGGGAACCCGCTGCCGTTGTAGTTCTTGTTCATGTACTGAAGGGCCTCGGCGACCCGCTCCAGGCGGGGGATGTGGCCGATCAGCTCGGCTCCGATTTGCGGAATCTGGTTGGCCAGGTCGCGCTCATGGCTGTTCAGGAAGGCGCCGCTCTGGATGCGGTTCGCGACACTGCGGGGCAGGGTGAGGATCCCGATCTGGGACAGCACCGAGGCGATGCCCAGGATCCAGGGATTCTCCAGCCCCATCTCCTGGCCCACCTCCTCGGCCAGATCCGACATGGCCTGGGCGCGTCCGAAGGCGAGGGGATCCAGCATGGCCAGCAGGTCAACCAGCATGCGGACGGCACCCTTGAGGGTGTCCTGCAGCAGGGTCCGCTCCGCCATCTGCAGCTCGTGCTGCCGGAGGGCCTGCTCCAGAGTCCGGCCCAGCAGCACGGAGTCGCAGGGCTTGTGGAGGAAGCGGAAGATGGCGCCTTCGTTCACCGCGTCGACGGCGGTCTGCTGGTCCGAGTTGCCCGTGAGCATGATGCGCACGGTGTCGGGACAGGCCACCCGGGCCCGGGCCAGCAGGTCGAGGCCGTCCATGCCCGGCATCCGCTGATCGGCCACCAGCACCGCATAGGGTCCCTGAGACTCCAGCAGCGCCAGAGCCTGCTCGCCCCCCGGCGCGGTCTCCACCGAGAAGCGCTTCCGCAGGACCCGCTCATAACCGGTTAGAACGTCCGGTTCGTCATCCACCAGCAGGATTTTCAGGCTCATGGGATCCCCTGTTGTAGCGCCGCCGCACCCACCGCCCGCCAGGCCGCCAGGCGCTCGCAGAACCAGGGCCACCGAAGCAGTTCCGAGTCGAACTCGGCCGGGCCGAAGAGCACCGGCTCCCCCGCCCCGCCGCCGCAGATCACGTCGGCCGCGTGGACAGCCAGGGCAGGACTGAGTCCCTCCCCCACGATGGCCAGCGGCTGGTGATGCAGGCTCACAATTTCCAGAAGGTGGGCAGGCAGACCCCAGAGCCCCAGGAGGTAGGCGCCCACCCCCGCATGGGAGACCCCGAACACCCACTCCTCGGCAACCGCCAGGGGCTCCGCCTTGGTCCGGACCGTCTCCACCACCTGGTCGTAGAGGTTGGGAAAGTTCGAGGCCAGGATGAGCACCCCCAGGTCGTGGAGGAGACCCCCCACGTAGGCCTCCCGCTGGCGCGCCGGCGGCAGCCCCTCCAGCTTGGCGAGGGCCTGGGCCACCCTGGCCACCGCCAGGCTGTGCCGCCACACCTCCGCGACCTTGAAGACCTGGGTGGGGATGGGACTCGACGCCTCGAAGATGCCGTTGGACAGCACCTGGGTCCGCACGATCTCGACCCCCAGGTAGGCCACGGCCTCCTGCGGATCCGTGACGGATTTCCGCATGCCGAAGAAGGCGCTGTTCACCAGCTGGAGGGTCTTTGCGGTCATCCCGGGATCCCGCTGGATGATGGCGCCGAGCTGCCGGGTCTTGACCTCGGGCAGGGTCAGGGCCTCCCGCAGCTCGAGGAAGACCTCGGGTGAGCTGGGCAGCCGGTCGACGGTGCCGATCACCTGCTTCACTTCCCCGTCCAGCAGGCCGCCCGCCAGCTGGCAGGCGTTCTTCACCAGGGCCTTGAGGTGCTCGGGGTCGCAGGGCTTGGAGATGAACTGGTGAGCCACGCCCACACACTGGGACACGAGCTCCTTGTCCGCGTGGCCGGAGAGGACCATGCGCACCGTGGCCGGGTGGCGGCGGACCACCTCCTTCAGCAGCTCGGCCCCATTCATCCTGGGCATGAGCATGTCGGAGACGATCACATCGAAGGGCTGGGCCGCCATGTGCTGGAGGGCCTGGGCCCCGCTCTCCACGAAGACCATGTCCCACTCTGCGCGCTGGGGCCGCAGGGTGCGCTGGAGCCCCGCCAGAACCATGGGCTCGTCATCGACAAAAAGAATCTGCTGCTTGGACATCGGGGCCTCAGTGGATGGAGTCGGGCCTGGGCAGGGGCAGGAAGATGCGAAAGGTGGTGCCCCGGCCCGGGGCCGTGTCGAAGAGAATCCAGCCGCCGTGGTGCTCGACGACGATCTTGTGGACGATGGCCAGGCCCTGCCCGGTACCCTTGCCCGCCGCCTTCGTGGTGAAGAAGGGCTCGAAGATGCGCTGCTGGATCTCCCGGGGGATGCCTGGCCCGTCATCCGCGATGGCAATCTCCACCTCGCCCGGGTGGAGGTGGGTCCGCACGGTGATCTTCCCGAAGGCCCCGTCGCCCACCCGTCCGGGCGAGGCGCCGATGGCGTGGGCGGCATTCACGATGAGGTTGAGGACCACCTGGCTCACCTCACTGGGGAAGCAGGGCACCAGCGGCACGTTGACATCGAAATCGACACTCAGCGTGGCCGAGTACTTCCACTCGTTTTGCGACACCAGGATGGTGGTCTTGATGGCCTGGTGCAGGTCGGTCAGCGTCTGCACGTCCGCCGCGGGATGCGAGAAGTTCTTCATGGCGCTGACGATGTTGGAGATCCTCCCCACACCCTCGAGGCTCTGGTGGATGGCCCTGGGGATCTCGACGCCCAGGTAGTCCAGATCGGTCTCCGCCATACCCTCCAGGGCCTTCCGGGCGGCCTCGCCCGCGGGCCCCCCCAGGCCCTGGATCTCCAGGAGGTGGGCCATGAGCTGGCCGATGAGGGCGAAGGCCTCGGCGAAGGAATCCCGGAGGAAGGTGGTGTTGTCCCCGATGAACTGGGTCGGCGTGTTGATCTCGTGCGCGATGCCCTGGGCCAGGCGACCGAGCATCTGCAGGCGGGACAGGCCCACGGGGCCGAGGCGTTCGACCCAGTCGCCGGACTCGACCTGCGCCCGCCCCACGATAACCCGGTCTTCACAGGCCCCTGGCCCTGCCAGCGAAAGCGCCAGAGGCTCATCCGGGCCCATCGCCACGGCGGCCTCGTCGCCATTCAGAGCCTTCCCCATGCCTGTTCCCCCAGAGCTTGCGCCTAGGGGGTGCATCGGCGCCCGGGAGGCCTTTCTTGGGCGTGGGAAGGCACTGTCCAGACTTTTGTTTCTGGCGCCCCAGAGGTCCGCTGGAACGGCGTTGCTTCAGGGGCGTGGGTCGCCGGTGGCTCCCGGGGCGTCAGCCTCGATCAGGTGCAGGCAGACCTCCTCGTCCTCCAGCTCGAAGCGGGCCCGGCAGGGATGGGCCGGCAGGAGGCTGGCCAGCTGCCCCAGGTCGGTGATACCGGCCTCGAGGAGCTCCAGCAGCACTTGGGGGTCGTGGTGGAAGGAGGCCAGGCAGGGCACTTCTGGCAGCGCCCCGCCCGCGGCCTCCAGCAGGGCGCCGGAGCGGCCGAAGTAGGTGACCAGGTCCGCCGCCACAGGAGCCTCGGCCCGGCCCTGAAAGCAGTGGTCGAAGAAGGCGACCTGGAGGTCCGTGGTGTCGGCCTCGGAGTGGTCCGCCTGGAACGCCGCGAAGCGCTCGAAGAGCTCCGAGGGGCTCAGGGCCAGCGCCTCGAGCAGCAGGGCGAACCAGGGCACCGCCCGCCCCTGGTTGTACAGCCGGTCGCAGGCCTCGGCGAGGCGGGCCGCCGCCGCCATGTCCGCCGCGCTGAACGTAGGCGAGGCCAGCACGGTGTAGGGGACTTCCGGCAGGTGCTGGAGGCCAAAGCCGGGCGCCGTGTCCTGCAGCCGCGTGCCCGGCAGCACCGACAGCGGGAAGATGTCCACGTGGTTGGGCGCGAGGCTGAAGGTGAAGTCCAGGCTGGCGCAAAATCCCTCGAGCGAGTCGCCGGGCAGCCCGTAGATGAGGTCGAAGCCGTAAGTGGCCCCGGCCTCGTGCAGCAGCAGCACCTTGGCCTCGAAGTCCTCGGGGTCGATGGTCCG
>CAIRAS010000140.1 GCA_903876615.1 uncultured Holophagaceae bacterium | reverse complement strand
GTTTTTATCCCCGTCCAATATGCACTTGTCTTTGAACCTTCGGCCTGGCATTCCGTCCCAGAAAGCAAAAGCATGACGGGGATCAATGGGATGGACGGGGATGCCTGCAAGTGCGTGGCCGAGGATCATCCCGGGAATCCCAGAAGATCCTTTCTTTTCAGCCACCCCTTGCCTGTTTTCCTCTGCGTTCTCTGTGTTCTCTGCGGTGAGTCTTCTTTCCCTGAAATCCCGGAAGATCCAGAAAAAAGCTGATTCGCCGGTGAGGAAAGGCGAAGGAGGGCGTGAACGAGGTTCCCGGGCCCCACTCTCCACGCTCGAAAAACGCCATGCATTAACAAAGAAGGAGGGCCGCCGCGGCGGCCCTCCTCTGTTGGAACCCGATCGGTCTAGCGGCTGATGGTCAGGGTGTAAGGGGTCTTGGCGTCGCAGGACTTGGCGTAGCCGATGACCTTGATGCAGAACACCGCGGTGGCGCCCGTGTTCTGGTAGCTCAGCGACTCGGTGCTGGAGTAGGTGGAGCTGTAGCGCAGGGTGGTGCCGGTGCTGCTGAGCAGGTAGAGGTCGTAGTCCTTGCCGGCGGGGCCGGTCATGGTCACGGTCACGGTGCGGCCCGCGCCGACGGTGAGCTTGTAGAAGTCCTGGTCGGTGCTGCTGTTGATGGTGCCGGTGACCTTGGTGATGGTGTCGGCGAGGAGGTTGGCGTTGGTCAGCGTGCTGTTGCTCTCGACCTCGTTGAAGGAGGAGATGACGGAGGCGTTGTAGACGACGAAGGTGGCGGTCGCGGAGGTGCCGACGTTGCCGGCGGCGTCGTAGGCCTTGACCACCAAGCTGTGCGTGGCATTGGAGAGGGTCTTGGAGTCCAGGCCCAGGGCGTGAGGCGCGGCGGTGGTGGTGCCCTTGAGGGTGCCATCCACGTAGAACTCGACCCGGGTGACGCCGACGTTATCGGTGGCCGTGGCGGAGAGGGTGATGGTCCCGGCGGTGCCGGAGACGCCGCCGGCGGCCTTGGGGGCGGTGGTGTCGGGGACAGGGTTGCTGATGGCGAAGCTGACGGCGGGGGAGGTGCCGACGTTGCCGGCCGCGTCGTAGGCCTTGGTCACCAGGCTGTGGCTGGCGTTGGTCAGGGTCTTGGAGTCCAGGTTCAGGGAGAAGGGGGCGGCGGCGCTGGTGCCCTTGAGAAGGCCATCCACGTAGAACTCGACCTTGGTGACGCCGATGTTGTCGGTGGCCGTGGCGGACAGGGTGATGGTGCCGGCGGTGCCAGCCTCGGTGGCCTTGGCAGTGGGGGCGGTCGTGTCGGGAACGCTGCTGGACCAGGCGGCGCCCACGTTGATGCCGTGGAAGGCGTTCCACACGGCCTGCTCTTCCGGGCTGCCGGCGCCGTAGAGGTCCTTGGCGGCGCTGATGGCGGCGGTGCGGGTGGCGGCGTAGTTGGAGGTGCTGGTGAGGTAGGTGGTGAGGGTGCGGAACCAGATGGCCGCGGCCTTGTTGTTGCCCAGGCCGACCATGCCCGCAGGCAGGTAGCTGGTGCTGGTGTTGCCGGTGGTGGTGGCGCCCTGGCTCAGGAAGTAGAAGCAGCGGTTCATGGGGCCGCTGGAGTAGTGCACGTCCAGGCTGCCGAGGGTGGCGCTCCAGGCATCGGGGCTGCGGCCATCCAGGCTGGGCTTGTACATGTAGCGGAGCGGGGTGGAGGAGAGCTGCTCGCCGATGGTCCAGTTGCCGCCGGTGTTGCCGATGTTGGCGCCGGAACCGCCACGGGCGTAGAACTCGATCAGGGTGCCGAAGATGTCGGAGTTCGCTTCGTTCAGGCCGCCGGACTCGCCGCAGTAGACCAGGTTCGCAGTGCGGGCGCAGACGCCGTGGCTCAGCTCGTGACCCGCCACATCCAGGGCCGTCAGGGTGGTGAAGCCGGTGCCATCGCCGTAGGTCATGCAGAAGCAGCTGTCGGACCAGAAGGTGTTGTCGTAGGCGTTCCCGATGTGCACCCGGCTATAGGTAGCGGTGCCCTTGCCGTCGATGCCGTTGCGGCCGAAGACGTTCTTGTAGAAGTCCCAGGACTTGGTCATGCCGAACATGGCGTCCACCGCGGCGGTCTGGCCGTTGGCGGCGGTGGTGGAGGCGGTCTCGACGAAGTTGGCGCCGTCGCCCCAGGTGTTGGTGGCGCTGGTGTAGACGGTGCCGGCGGCGGTGGAGCTGGTGGCGGCGTGGGCGGCGTTGGTGACCACGTTGCTGCCGAAGGTGCCACCCGTGCCGCGGGTCAGGTCGCGCAGCTCATAGCCGGTGGCGGTGCTGTTGGTATTGACCGTCACCACGCCGGAGTACTGGCTGTTGCCCGTGCCTGTGGTGCCGATGGTGTGCAGGGTGTTCCACTGCCTGAGGATCGCCCCGGTGTGGGCGTTCACGAGGTAGTCGGTGTGCCGGATGCCGTCCTGGGCATTCTCAAGCTCGGTGTGGATGTGGTAGGCCAGGGTGTGGCGGACCACTTCCTGTTCCATGCTGGTGGCGTCAAGGTCCTGGTCCTGGTCCTGGGCGTGGCGGGAGGACTTGCGGACCAGGAGGCTGGTCTCAGGGAAGACCACCAGCTCGGAGGTGGGGGCTACGGAGAAGGCGCCGAGGGGGGCCAGGTCCTGGAGGGCCGCCGCCAGGGCTTCGCCGGCACTCAGGGAGGCGGTCACATTGAGGAGGATGTTGCGCTTGAGGGCGTCGGTGAGGGGCAGCTCGACGCCGTGGCGGTCCAGGTGGGTGATGGCATCGCCGCCCCACACCCGGATCCCCTTGTAGAGCTGGCTGTGGTGGCCGTGGGTCTGGCCCAGCTCGTCGGCGTGGGAGCCGCGCACCTGGAAGGCATGGTCCGCGTCCAGGCCCAGCTCAGCGCGCCGGGTGACCAGACCCTCGGTGGCGGCTTTCACCAGCAGGGGGGCTTCCACCTCGGTGCGGATGGTGGGGGTCCCCGCGGCCAGGGTGACGGCCAGGAAGGAGAGGGTGAGCCGGAAGGAGGTGCGGGTCAGGGGGAGGGCGCTGAAGGTGGTCATGGAACACTCCTGGGTGAAACGGTTGGGCTCTGGACTTGGCTTCCCGTATTCGTGAGAGGAAGGTGGTGAATCTCTGAGCACAGTGTCCAACCCGACCAACAGCAGCGAAATACGCTTGATGGCCTACCAGTCACCCCCCCGTTTCAGGGCATTTCAGGACCCCTTTTCATGCCCCGCCCACCCCCAAAAGCGACCCAAATGTGTCCAAATATATGAATGGTAATACTTAGACAAATCGGCCCGGCTACGTGGTTTTCGCTATACCAAAGCGCAAAAAACCAGGGCCCCGACTGGGGCCCTGGTGAAAATAGTTTGAACTTTTTTCAGCGAGATCAGGTCGTGGGGGCTCCGGCCCGCTTCTTGAGAGAGACGGCGACCTTGACGTCACCGCCGTCCTGGCCCTGGAACTTGTCGAGCTGCTCGAGGGACTTCTTCTTCGCCGTGTCCGAGGCGGCGCGGATCGCATCGAGCACGTCCACCATCACCTGGAACTTCACGTCCTCATCGACCTTCAGGAAGACCTTGCGGTAGTTGAGGGGCTGCAGCATGACGGCGTCAGGGATCCGGTCCTTGAGTCCCTGGGCGTCGATCTTGTCCTGCTGGAGCGTGATG